>CALFBW010000161.1 GCA_937951415.1 uncultured Chitinophagales bacterium
TATTTATGCTGTTGATGTATTTATTCAAAAATCGAAACAAGCGCTTTTCAGTGGCATAAACTTTCCTTCTTGATTTTAGTAACTTCGGTGTTGAAGCCAAAAGCGATTCCAAAAGCGAATAATTATTTAATTCAAAATGAATCAATAAATTCAGAATTCTAGAAAAATTGAAAATCTCCTTTACTACGTCTTCATTCGGTTCGTAAATGATTTCATTGTTCCATTGTAAGGCTTCATCGAAGGCACGATTCTGAAACAAAATGTAGGCAGACAAATAATAAAAAGTGATCCGATGATGCTTCTCAATCTTACTTTTGTATTTCTCTAAACCCATTTCTATTTCCGGAATCCAATCCATCGCCTTTTTGAACGCCTTTTGTTGGAGACTCCAATTCATCAGCAACAAATAGCGCTGGCGAAAAACACGTGCTTCTATGTTCTTGATCTTTTTAAAAGCGGGAATTAACAACATTCCATCGAGTCGCTGAATTCCTTCCTCCAAAGTATCATACTTTCCGATTAGCAAGGAATCAATCAGCATGTTGTTTAGGGTAGCAATGTATCGCTCAGCATACATTTTCAAAAAATGTGGATACTCCTCCATCATGTCCAGAAAAGCTCGATTGATTTCATAGGCTTTCTGCACATTGCCCTTCATAAATTGATAGACCGAATTGGCTTGAAAGTAGTACAGCTTACTCTTAAAGTTCGTGGCTAAATTTAGGTCCTTGAACTTTGGAGAATCAATCAGACTTGCAATATACTGTTGCTGCTTCTCGGTGTCGATCTTTTGAAAACGGGTTTGGAAATTTCCGAATTGACTAGACAAATGCCAGTACGCATTGGTGTTTGCTAATTGCCTGAGACTTTCCGTTTCTCGATCATAGATTTCTTCGATAGCAAGTTTTCCCTTCGTTTTAAATTGTCGAAGTGACAATAGCTTTTTCTCCATGCGACACAACATGATTTGCAAATCATGCAACTCGTACTTTTCCACAATCTTCTGCCCTTTCTTAAGCTCTGTAAAGGCAGCACTGTACAAGCCTCTATCAATCAAGATGGCTGCTCCAGAAATTCGATCAAAAACTTTATCCTCCACTTTCTGCTCTCCAAATTTCGTGAGCGATTTGAGCAGCAATTCATATAAGTACCTTTTACTGACCGACAAATGCTTGACAAACTTGGCTCCCGCGTGTTCTTTTACCAGCCGATCTTCATCAAAAACCTTTTGCGCCAAAAGCGCATCCATCAGCAAGAGGTAGTCTTTTTCCGCATTTCCCGCTTGCACTTTTACGTATCGCTTCTCTGATTTACTCAGTGTTTGCAGTAAATCGTACAAAAAACTAGAAGGTACTTTCATTCATGGAAAACTTGAATACTTATTTATTGAAGACAAAGTACCCTATTTTATTGAATTAATACCTTTCTTGCTACTTTTAGAAACCTTGTTTTTGATCGTTTCTTTCTTTTGTAGACTCCCTTTCGTGGAATAGCTTTGAAGTAGCTCAGGGAAATAAACAGAATCTTGTATTCAGACTCTTGGCTCTTAAAAACACGATACTATGAATTTTCAAAAAATCGCGCTAATCTCCGCCCTCTTCAGCTTGGTCAATTTCACAGCTTTAGACTTCGACTCCATACAGGCTCAATCCTGGACTTCTTACTTGAGTGAATCCCAAATCAACGACTTAGTCGATACAGGGGAAGATTTGCTTTTGGCCACAGATGCGGGATTGGTAGTAGTAAACAAAACAACGCTTGAACGAAGTATTTTCAATACCGGTAATTCCAATATTCCGCGCAACCACATTCAAAGCATCACGGAAGACTTTGAAGGTCAAGTTTGGATCGGAACCTATGATGTTATTCTTAGCCGCTTTGATGGCGAAGATTTTCAAGACAACATCGTTCCAGAAAACGAAGACTTCAATACTGAAAATACTCAATTATATGATCTGAAAATAGCCCCGAATGGAGATCTTTGGACGGGTACTTCTCACGGAATCTTCCGCAAAAGTGGCGAAGAATGGATGCATTATGACGAAGAAGAATTAGGAGAAACCTTTTTTGAGGCATGGGACATTTCGATCAATGAACTTGGAGACGTATTGATTGGATCTACCGATGTTTTCAAATTCTCCAACGGAAACTGGACAAACATTTCTCAAGATTCAGGAGTAAATGGCTACTTGGACGCAGACTTATTCCGAAGCAGCACAGGAGATCTATTTTTCTCTGGTGACCTCGACAAGATCGGACGATTCGATGGTGAAAACTGGGAAACCAACGGATTTGATCTTGAAATAAATGGTTCCGAAGTGGTAAAATTTACAGAGGATCAAGACGGAAATATGTATCTCAACACTTTGCGTGATGGTGTTTTCAAATTGAACAACGGACTATGGGAACAACAAGAAGACCTTCTCGATGTCTCGTTCAATAATGCAACCGATTACTTCTACATCGACAGCGAAAACACCCTTTGGATGAACAACGATATTCATTTAATAAAAAGTGCCAATGGAGAAACCAGCAGCACCCTAATTTCCGATTTCACACTAGAAAGCAATGGCATACAGGCAGTCCATAAAGCTCCTAATGGAAGTATGTATTTCTTTACTTATTCCTCCAACATAGCAGTGCTTGATACAGAAGGAAATTGGAGCGCCGTTCCTCTTCCTTCGGGCGACAATGAAATCATTCTGTTTGCAGACATTCTTGTAGATACTTCAGGCGACATTTGGCTAGCCGACTTTGCGGGCTTGTTTCAATATTCAAACAGTAATTGGACATTCTTCGACCTTGGACCTTGTCGATCACTTGCCATGGATAGCAATGGCAAAAAGTATGTACACACTGACAACGGAATTACCATTATCGAAAACGGCGAATGGAGCGAATACAATCAATCCAATTCACCCATCTCTTTTCCCCTTGCAGGTTTAGGTATTGACGAGGCGAACAATTTGTGGCTGGCAAGATTTGGAGAAAACGTTTTGTATAAAGTTTCTTCACAAGGAACGGACTGGGAAACCTTTGACGGAACGAACACCAGCGACATTGATCTTCTAGGGGGTTCTATTCATTTTGACATAAATGGAAATGCTTGGATACCAGCAGACAATGTTGGAGCTATAAAATTCGATGGAGAAAACTTCAGCAATCCTTATGTAGGCAATATTGGTGAAATGGCCAATTATGCGGTCACTGACATCAGCAGCGATGCGGAAGGAACTTTATATTTTGCACATCAATTTGGTGTAACAACTTGGACAGATAACAGCTGGGGAGATCTTTTAATTGAGCAAGTTCCAGCAGTTTTCACTTCTGCTTCAAGCG
>CALFBW010000162.1 GCA_937951415.1 uncultured Chitinophagales bacterium
TGGGATGGTTGTGAATGTCAAAATGGAAGTGCTCCCGTTGACCCAGGTTGCGATGATGGTATTTGCGCGAATGGTGTAGAAACATGGGACGGATGTAATTGCCAACCGGGCATCGCACCGACCGTATGTACAGATGATGGGGATTGTACCAACGGATTCGAGGTTTGGAATACAATCGATTGTATGTGTGAGGTAACGCAAGCCGTCTTTGGATGTACGAATCCAACTGCCGATAACTTCGATCCAGCTGCGACTTGTGAAGATAATTCCTGCACGTTCCCATGTCCTGATCCAGGCAATTGCGGCGATGGAGATTGTTCGAATGGTGTTGAAATTTGGGACGGAGTTCTCTGCGATTGTGTAGCAGGGACCCCTCCAACCCCTTGTGTTGATGATGGAGATTGTACGAATGGTTTGGAAGTTTGGGATACAGATTTATGTTTCTGTAATCTCGAGCCAGCAGTCTTTGGCTGTACCGATCCGTCCTTTGCCAACTTCGACCCATTAGCGAATTGCGATGATTCGTCTTGTGCAAATCCTTGTGTGTTGGATCCTGTAACGATTCTGGATGTGATTTGTAATCAAAACGGAACACCTTCTGACCCAGAGGATGATACATTTACCGTCGAAATTGTGGTTACTGGTTCCGATTTTGGACCGGGTTGGTCTGCCGATGATCCGCTCTTCAGCAGTGGCGTATACGATGTGCCAGTGGTCATAGGACCATTTAGTATTGCAGATGGAAACTTGAGTTTTACCCTAGCTGATGTTGTAGACACAGACTGTGCGATCTTTGTGGAAGTCATTGCACCTCCAGCTTGTTCGTCTGACTGTCCAACGGACCCGGTAGCAGCTGTTGATACCAATGTGGCATGTGAGGGATCATTGATTAATTTGACGGCTTCGGTTACCGGAGTTGGAAGCGTGACTTATATATGGGAAGGAGATAATGGAATTGGCTCGCTTACTAATCCTAGCAGTTTCGCTTTACCTCACCCCGGTTGTGCACCGCGTACCTATGCATTCACAGTGTCCGCCACCTGCTTAGATGGGTCATCTATTCCAGGACTTGGAAATGAAACCGTTTTGGTCACAGTGTATCCTTCCACAATTGACGCGTACTTAAGTATAACTGGTGAAAATACCTGTACGACTTGTCTGACGATTGATCCTTCTTGTGCTGGATTTGTTAACTCGGATGAGTCTTGTCAAGAAGCTACTTTCTTTACCCAAGGAAATCATTTGTATCAGGTTTCATACGATTATGAGCAATCTGGCTTGAATTGTATTCTTGACGATGAGTTGACTGTGCCATTTGTCTGTCCACCCTGTCCCGGGCCAGATATAGCTTCAGCAGTAAATGAGGATCTCATCTTATGTTTGGGAGCGACTGGAGCTTTTGAAGTCTTGACAGACGAAGGAATCCAAGTAGCATGGTACAGTAGTGAAACGATGGAATTGCAGGGTTTTGGTGCGACATACTCACCCAATCAAGAAGGTATTTATCTAGCACAAACCTTTGTAGTGGAAGGAGCAGATACATGCTGGAGTGCTGAAGCATTACAATTGCAGTATCAATCAACTTCGGTTGGACTTGCTGTTTCAAATGACGTGAGTATTGATGCTGGTGAATCTACAGAGCTATTTGCCATTGGTACCTCTTCCTTGAATCTTGATCTTGAATATGATTGGCAAGGTTCAGATTTGTCTTGTACGAATTGTGCAGACCCTATAGCGTCTCCTTTGCAAACGACTACTTACTTTGTAACAGTAGAGGATGAAAAGGGATGTTCGCAAACGAGATCGGTGACGGTTTTTGTAAACGAAGCTCCACCAGAAAGTTGGTTAGCGGCGCCCAATGCTTTTTCTCCCAATGGCGATAATTTAAATGATCAATTTAGATTTGAAGGAGAAGGAGTTGAGAATATTCAGTTTACTGTTTGGAATCGTTGGGGAGAATTAATGTTTGTTGGATACGATATGCAGGATGCTTGGGATGGAACTTATCGCGGTGAAGATTGTGAAGTAGGGGTTTACATTTTCCAGGCAGAATACACGCTCAGCAATAACGCAAACCCACAGATGCTGAAAGGCAATGTAACTATAGTAAGATAATTAACAGCTTACCGACTGTTTTTGACAACGCTCGATTTCCACTCGGAAGTCGAGCGTTTCGTGAATTATAAAATACTAAGTGGGATTTAAAGGAGAATGTAAAAAATAAAATAAAGAGCTACGAAATTAGAAACAAAGAGCCAGTCATCTTTATCGGAATGGCTTTAAATGCTTGGCTTGTTGAAGATTGGAGGAAGTGGTGATGATGCCACTTGAGTTATTAAATAGGGTAGGGTCAACGATTATTTTATCTCTAATAAATAAATATTAAAAGGAATGCTTTTACTTTATTATTTCTTTCTTTTACATTGAAAAACAATTCAAAAATTTGTCTGCTAATCTAAATTATTCCTTGTGAATCAAAAGCATTTATTAAAAACTCTAGTGGCACGAGTTTTATTTATTTTTAATGAAAGAGATTGTATTGGCGCAATCAGTATTGATTGAAAATAGCAGAGCACCAATATTTATGGAACTTGAATTCAAGTAACAAATGCAACAGCTTGCTGTTGCATTGAAAAGGCAGCCTGCGCCCTTCTTTGGGGCTAGCCCC
>CALFBW010000163.1 GCA_937951415.1 uncultured Chitinophagales bacterium
ACAAAGTGGCGAAAAAAGCCAATCGTCCCATCAAGCTTTGGACGGAATAAAAAGTCGCCCTTTGCGATTCGGCAATTTGAGGGGTCATGTATGCATTATAGGGTGCTCGAATTGCCGACATAGGCGAATTGCGCAGCAGCATAATGCCTACCATGAAAATGCTTAAGGTGGAACCCATGATTCCGATGACCAAGATCATTCCTAAAAGTGCGACGAGTAGTAATTTTTGCAGTCCCAATTTACGCTTGAGTACCATACTTTTCGCGGAAACGAATGCGCCTACGAAGAAGGTGGCTGCATAAATAATTCCTGAGATGAGCGGTGCATCTGTTCCAGGGAGTGCGTTTTGTCCTTCTAGTAGTTTGAGGTACGGTTGGTAAAACTCGTAGGGAATGTGTACAAGCGCATAAAAGAAACCGAAATAGAAAAAGGCCCAAGCTATTTTGCCGTTTTTCAAGTAGGCGAAAACCCAGCGCAATTGTTGCCAAAAATTGGCCGCTTGCTCTTTTTCTTTGTGAGGAGTTTTCGGAGTTTCAAATCGAAGCACCATGTACAAAGCAGCAAGGCCGACAATAAATGCGGCTACAAAAGGATAGCGCAAATCATAGCTTCCTAAGAAGCCTCCCGTCAAGGCGGCAAAGGCTCCTGAAAGCATGGACAATTTTCCCACATGGGCCTCGCAATCTCCATATTCTTCACTTAGGCCCGCAACTTGCAAGGATTCGAAATGGAAAACGGTATTGGTGCCGGATTGAAAAGCCATAAATCCTGCGAAAGCCACCTGAGCTGCCACTAGAAATAGAAAATTACCGCCAATCCAAAACAGCACACAAGCGGCCAAGAAAAAGAGGGTAGAAAAGAGTAGGGTGATTTTTCGTCCGATCACATCTGAAAAATACCCTGAAGGAACTTCGATTAAGACCACTGCGAAATAGTAAATGGCTTCGAGAAGGAGTAATTCCTTCAAACCCATTTGCTCGCTGAAGTATAAAAAGAAGATGGGCATCCACGTCAAAAAAGACGAGGCTGCTCTATACCAAGGATATAGCCGCAGGTTTTGCTCCATGTTGCAAAGGTAGCGCATTGCCGCGATGAGCAACCGTTTGTATGCATTAACTTGCGTTGGTGGAAAAACTAGAGCATCGGGTTTGGACAGTTCAAGGCAAGCAGCGTTTGGCGGCTTACCTTACAGGTGTTTTTCCGCCTTTGGTTTCTAGGAAGGGGATCAAAAAAGCGATCAAGAAGGGGCAGGTTTTACTCAATGGCGAACGGGTAGAAGAGGGGCGATTTGTGCAAGAAGGCGATAAAATTGAGTACCTGCAAGAAAAGCCGCGGGCCATTCCTAAGGGGTTAGACATCGAAGTGATTTATGAGGATGATTTTTTAGCGGTCGTCGATAAGCCCGCCGGGATTCCAGTGAATGGCAATCATTACCGGACTTTGGAAGCTGCCCTTCCGTCGGTCTTGGAGCCTTCGTCCGAAGCGGATGCACTTTTGACGCCCCGTGTAATGCATCGCTTGGATGTCGCGACCAGCGGTTTGGTTTTGGTGGCGAAAACTGCACATTCGGCTTTGCATCTTCCGACTTTGTTTGCGGAGCGTAAAGTCCGAAAAGTGTATGAAGCCATTGTCTTGGGAAAAACAGCGCAAGTAGGTGAGCTTGACTTTCCCATTTCAGTAAAAGAGAAGCGGGCAGATAATACTTGGAGCTGGTCAGAAGCCCCTAGGAAAAAAGCGCAATCCTTTTACCGTCGATTGCAACATACGCAGCATCCTAAACTTGGGCCAATTTCACTTTTGCAAATTTCACCCAAAACGGGACGTACGCATCAATTGCGGATCCACTTGGCAGAACTTGGACATTCCATTGTTGGCGATGCGATTTATGGGCCGACCGACATTTATTATTTGAAAAAAGGACTTTTCTTGCGGGCTAGCCTCCTGGAGTTTGAGCATCCGTTTACTGGTCAAATTTTGGAAGTAGGTACAGCGAGAGCGAATAAGTTTCGGCGTTTAATGCAATCGTAAAGAGTAAATCGTTCTTATTAAAAATGCACATTATGAAAATTACAAGCGAGGCGGAACTACGTGAACTTTATGGCTGGCCAAAAGGTCGTGCAAAATCGAAGGTGTTGAAGCAATTGGAAAAACATTCGAGAAATTTCCTAGAGCACTCTCCTTTCTTTGTGATGAGTACTTATGATAAAAGCGGGCGCTCGGATGCTTCGCCAAGAGGTGGCAGTCCGGGTTTTGTTAAAATAATAAATGACACTACGCTCATTGTCCCCGATGCGAAAGGAAACAATCGCGTGGACAGTCTAGTAAATTTGGTCGAGACAGGAAGTATTGGGTGTTTGTTTTTTATTCCCGGAATTGATGAAAGTTTGAGAATAAATGGTTCAGCCATTATCACCACGAATTCGGAATATTTGACCTTTTATTCCGAAGAGCAGCACCCTCCGAAAACGTGTATTGAGATAAAAATAAAGGAAGTCTTTTTGCATTGTGCAAAGGCCTTTATGCGCTCTAAACTTTGGGACATTTCTTCTCGGGTAGAGCGACCGTGGTTTCCAACGATGGGAACCATGTTAAACGAACAGTTGGGAATAAATAAGCCAACAGAAAGTCAGGACGAAATGGTAAAGCGATATTCAAAGGATCTATGAGTGTTTTGCTCTTATTAGGATTCTTTTATTGGCAAAAAATATAGAGAATAAAAATTCAATTAAATGGAATTGACATCAGAAGCAAGTCTGCAAATTCAAAAGCCCATAGAAGAAGTCTTCGAAGGGATTGTTGATCCTGAGAAAATGACTCAATACTTTATTTCAGAAAGCAGTGGACGTTTAGAAACGGGGAAAGAGGTAATTTGGAAGTTTCCGGAGTTTCCGGACCGATTTCCTTTAACGAAAGTGGTGGTAGAAGCCAATCGTTCTGTTTCCTTCGTGTGGGACCCAGAGACGGTTGTGAAAATAAGTCTGGAAAGTTACAGGGAGTCAAGCACGATTGTGAAAGTCACAGAAGGAGGGAAGTCGTACAGTGATAAAAATCTGAAGTGGCTAACTAGCAATTCGGGTGGTTGGGCCAATTTTTTGGCTTGTATGAAGGCATATTTGGAATACGGAATTCAGTTGAGGAAGGGAGCGTTTGACTTTATGCGAAAGGTAGATTGATGGCGAAGCTGTGTCCAATAAATTTTGCTGTGAATGTGGTTCCTCTTGGTCTTCAGGAGGTGTTTGGCGGATTGAAAAATAAGACCCAATTCTCCTTCATTAAAGCGGAAAACTCTCCTTATCTTTCCAACAATAAAAATTGAGTATGGGATTCTTTAAAAAGTTGTTTGGCGGTTCCAGCAAGGAAGAGGAAAAGAGGGCCGCAGAGAATACTGTGAAGACAGCAGAAGAAGTGTCAAAAGAGGATCAGCGAAGCGAAGAGGATGCTG
>CALFBW010000164.1 GCA_937951415.1 uncultured Chitinophagales bacterium
ATTGCTCAACCATCGCAGGACTTTTCCGGGAACTTTATTGTCTCCCATCTCTCCCACTGCATGCACGCCCGCATCCCATTGATATCCCTTTCGAGCATAGGAATGCGTAAATCCACCAGGAATGTAATGCTGCTCTAGGACTAAAACGCGCTGTCCCTTTTTTGCTAAAGCAGCCGCGCAAGCCATTCCTCCAATACCGCTTCCAATTACTATGGAATCCCAATTCACCGAATTGGCTTCTGTGCCTTCCCCGTGTTTTTCTGCAGAATAGTTTTCGTAAACGCGTGCACCTTTGTGCATTGGAATGACAGACATAATAGGATGTTGCTTGAAGTTTAAAGGTACAAAAAGAACAAGGACCTTGTTTGAATGCCATCAAACATCATTGGCATTTATTCTTCAAGACATCTCCTATCAAATACACTGCTGCTCCATTTGCTCTAAAGTCCCAACCAAGGGCGATTCCTTCCAGGATTTTTCGGCGAATAAGTTTAGGGCTAATACTGGCAATTGATTCTCGACCATAATCTTCTGATCGGCAAAACCCGACATAAACAAATAGCAAACGACCTTCCGATTCATGTTGAATTGGTATCGCGTATTCTACATTATGGCCTTCGTTGTGTGAAACCTTCCTTCTTACTTTCCAATAAAAAGTTTCGTCTTCAACGACAATCGCTCTTAAACCCTTTTTCGATATTGCCACTTAATTCAAAATTAATAGCTTCTTCCCGTCGACAACTTCTTATTGCGCTCGCGAATGATTTGCCCAGCAATACTGATGGCAATTTCGGTCGTATTCTTACTATAGATGGGCATTCCCAATGGCGCAAAAACATGCGCCAATTTTTCCTTTTTGATCCCCTCGTCCTGTAGTTCTTGCCAAAGTTGCTGAATCTTTTTTTCGCTACCCAACATCCCTATATAAGCAAAAGGTAAGTGATATATCGCTTTCAAAACTTGCTTATCTGTTCGGTAGCCAAAAGTGGTAATCACCACCGTATCCTGTGGATCAAAATCCAACCATTTTTCGGGCATTCCAAAATCCACAATTACTTTTTGATCCGCCCATTGATTTTCTTCTAGAGTATTTAATCCTTCTCTGTCGTCGTAAACTGTCACAAAATAATCCAGCTCCTTCATTAATTTTGACAGCGCCAAGGAGACATGTCCCCCTCCAAAAATGTGAATTCGCCTTCTAGTATTTATTACCTCTTTGTACCAGATTTCTTCGCCTTCTTTTATGGTATGCTCCGTCTTTTCTGCCGAACACAAATCATCGAAATAAATACCTGATGGATTGTAGGAAATCTCTTGCCCTTTAGGATTTTCTTCGGCCTTATTTATTGCTGCAACTAATTGTTGGTAACTTTTATTAATAAATAAAAACGCCAAGTCTTGACTGCCAGAACAAATCATTCCTGATTGCTGTGAGTGTTCTTTGCTGTGAAATTGCTGTCGCTGAAAATTTCGGGTTTCTCCCTTTGCTAAACGAGTTCGAGCTAGCTCTACCAATTTATGCTCCATCATACCTCCACCGATGGTTCCGAATAAATTTCCATTTTTCCAAACCACCATTTTAAAAGCGGCTCTTCCCGGCGAACTCCCTTCGCTGTTCGTAACCAAAATCAAGCATGCCTCCGACCGCTCTGGTAGGTATTTATTAATATGTGCCCAAACCGATTTCACTTATGATGCTCTACCTTCCAGAATCTTTTTGAAGGAACGTGTACGAATCTCCTCTAGCGTCAAGCCAGTAGCCATTACTTCCTTTTCGGTAATTGCTCCACTGTTTAAAGCACGTAAAAAGAAATTCAATAAGCCCTGTCCTGTGGCAGCATCATCGAATACGTCACCAATCAAAGTAGCTCGGGCTGCCTTTTCTACAAAAGTCCTCAAACGCTCAACAGCATCTGGATAAGCTTCTAAGAAAAAAGTAAATACGGCTGCATAGCGCATCGGTAATTGTGCAGGATTCAAATCCCAACCTTGGTAATAACCATTCCACAAGGAATGAGTAATGTGCTGATATCCTTTTCTCCAAGACCGGTGTACCACTTGTTTATTTTCCTCCTTTTGTCCTGGAGTTAAATCGCCACGGTGTGGTCCGATAGGCATTGTATTCGTTGCTCCATCCGATAGCCAAATACCAGTATGCGCGAGGGCGACTTTGGTCATGTGGTGAGCAAAATCACAAACGGGGTGATCCATTTCCTGGTACTTCGCCGTAATATTACAACTGGCGGTATAATCGTAAGTACCAAAATGCATCGCAATGCAACGTCCTTGACTGGCTTTAATAAATCGGTACAGCGGATTTGTTCCGTCAATGTCCATTATGGCTTGTGTCGTTTCCACCATCATTTCCATCTTCAAACTACCCGCGGGAAGATTCAATGCATTTTCCAACAATTTGAAGCAATCCACCAGAGCAGTCACTTGATCTGGAATGGTCACCTTCGGTAGCATGACGACAAAATTCGCTGGCAGCTTTCCACCGCTTTCCGCTACCAGCGTACTGACGAAAATATCCAAGGTGCGCAAACCGCGCTCCTTCATTTCTTCCGTGAAAGGCTTGATTCGAATACCAATAAATGGCGGTAGTGTTCCCTCGGCTAATCCTTTGGCCGCTTCAGTTGCTGCCTTAGCTGCAGTTGCATCCTCTTCTTCATTCGAACGGTTTCCGAAGCCATCTTCAAAATCTATTCGAAAATCTTCTAAGGCTTCTGTTCTTAGTTTTTCAATCACTTTATGATAAACCTCGAAAGACAAATAGGCAGGATGTTTTCGTTTTTCCTCTTCCGATAAGGCTTGCAATTTTTCACTCAATACCAAAGTAGCTTGCTCTCCTTTTGGTAAAGTTTCGTGTCCTTTTAATTCAAAAGCTCTTCCGAATTCCGAGAAATTTGGCGCGTAAGTCAATAATGCTTTTAGGGCTTTTTCACCCATCTTTTGAGCGATATCAGCACTGAATAAATTTGCTCCCCCATAAACAGTATGGACGGGTTGACGGTCTTCGCGATCGCCCGGATAGATTTCTCTAAAATCTAGATTTGCCTTTTGCAATTTCCCAAAGACAGCATCCTTGTCGGATATATTTATACTCG
>CALFBW010000165.1 GCA_937951415.1 uncultured Chitinophagales bacterium
CCATCATCACATGGACTCGGATCGTTTTGTAAAGCACAAGCCGCAACAGGTGTACCTGCACAAGGGACACAAATTTCCCCAGTACAAGAGTCAATTGTTACTAGATCATTTTCGGTACACGGATCGCCATCATCACATGGACTCGGATCGTTTTGTAAAGCACAAGCCGCAACAGGTGTACCTGCACAAGGGACACAAATTTCCCCAGTACAAGAGTCAAGCGTTTGTACATCATTTTCGGTACAAGGGTCGCCATCGTCACAAGTCATTATCGTGGAAGAGTTACAAGCCGGTAGTGGCGTTCCTGCACAAGGCACACAGATATTGCTGGCATCGCAATCGTCTACCTCCATCATGTCGTTAGTGGTACAAGGATCGCCATCATCGCAAGTCATCGCAGTAGAGCTGGAACATGCCGGAGCAGGAACACCAGCACAAGGCACACAAATATTATTGGCATCACAATCATCCACCTCCATCATATCATTAATGGTACATGGATCTCCATCATCACAAGCCATAAGGCTACTAACAATACAAGGACCCGCAGGGGTTCCTGCACAAGGCACGCAAATGTTCGTGGCATCACAGTCATCTACTTCCATCATGTCGTTGATGGTACAAGGATCGCCATCATCACAAGTCATTACGGAAGCAGTATTACAAGCTGGCAAAGGAATTCCTGCACAAGGCAGGCAGATATTGGAGGCATCACAGTCGTCGACTTCCATCATATCGTTTTCGGTACAAGGGTCTCCGTCGTCACAAGCCATGGGAATTGAACTTGTACAAGCTCCTAGAGAAGTTCCTGCACAGGGTACACAAATATTAGTCGCATCGCAGTCGTCGACTTCCATCAAATCATTGATCGTACAAGGATTGCCGTCATCACAGGCCATTACCGTTGAACTGAAACAAGAAGGCGCAGGTACACCTGCACATGGCACACAGATATTTGAAGCATCGCAATCGTCCACTTCTACCATATCATTTACGGTACAAGGGTCACCATCATCACAAGTTTGTATAACCGTTACACTACAAGCTTCTTGCACGTCGACTTCAATATCTATGGTTTTATCTCCTCCGCAAGCATCAGTTACTTGCACCGTATAAACTTGATCCATTGTAGGACTGACTGTTACCGTCGGTGTACTCAGCCCATCAACCGCAGGGCCGCTCCAATTGTAGATTACTGGAGGAAGAAAATTACTTACTAAGGGAATCAATGTAGCCGATTCTCCTAGACAGATTTCTTGATCATCGGCAGTAACTTCTAGTTCGTCATTATCGAAAATTATTAGGATAGTTTCCGCTTCTTCGCAAGTACAATTATTGCTGGTAATAGTTAGTACCACATCTTCTGCTCCTTCTACAATATCATCCGCAAAAGCATCAATTTCTAAAAGGAAAGATTCTACTCCAGCAGGAATCGTAATCGAAGGAGGAATCGTTAGGTAATCTATTCCATTATCGGCGGTACCTGAAATGTCAAAGGTGACGACAACATCTCCAGTCAAGTCAGTTAAATCATCGCGAACGAAAAGAAATGAACCAGGATCACAGCCTTCCAAAACATCTGTGGATTCCACACCATTGACTTGGGTGCTAACACTTACTCCAGCTCCTGCATTAAAACTATTTGCAGCTAAGAAAACAGCACTATCCCATACATCATCTCCCATATCAGAAATAGCTATCTTGATGTGGTAGGTTTCACAGGCAATTACATTGGCTTCGGCAGTGAGCACATCAAGGTAGGCATCGTATTGTATTCCCTGACCACCTCCATTTGCGTTGTAATAGGTATTGTTTGATCCTGCATTAACATTGTCAATCGTAATGTATGTGTTGGTCCCTGGAATAAGAGCAATATTTTCTGCTCCGTTTTCAAAGGGACCGGCAATTCCTGGCCCACTCACAAAAAAGCCAAAGGCATCATTTACAGCTGCATTTACAAACTCAGGATATTCTTCACTTGCGAAAACAAAATCGAAGGTCACTAAATCAACTGTCGGTACGAAATCAAATTCTAAAATTGCCCCATCAAATGAGTCATTAGCGTTTGCTACGTCTTCCAAGTCTAGCACTGCTGGACCGCCGGTTATACTTGCTGCTAACCCACCACCTTCGTCATTAGGACCGACAGCATTAGAAACAAAGCCGCTAGATAAGATAATTCCCTCTTCCACATTAATGGAAGCCATACCACCGCCGAAGTAGCCAATGGCCCCAGCATTTCCCGTATATGTGATATTACTTACTTCGAAACAACTATTGGCCAAAAACACATCTTCCACTAGCTCTTGCGTGGTATATGTTTCATCAATCGTAATACTATTGGCTCCGCCACCGCCACCGCCACCGCCAAAGCCTGCATATAGCGTTTCGCAAAGAATGTCCCAATCAGTATCGCAGCAGTAAGCATCTACGGCAATGACTTGCTGAAAGGCTGGATCAGAGTAAGGATAAGGGCTTATTCCGTTGTCTGTAGTAAAACATTGCGCAGAGCTTATCTGGCTAATAATTCCGCAAAGAAGTACTAGAGAAAAGCGCAAGACAAAGGAGTGTTTTCGAGGGCTAATGAGAGCTAGCATCAAACGACAAACCATTTAGTAAGATGAGGTAATCAGTTCAATGTATAAGTTACGTCTATAGAACTTGGCTAATCAGTGTCATTTAAGGATTGATCGCTACTCTAGACTAACAAAATCCGACTAATCTTTGGCTTAATTTTTTACAAACCAAGGACTTAGAAAGATTACTTATCCACATAAATCTGAGCAAGTAGCGCTACGGATATTTTAACATTTCATTAATACTGTCGCCTTAACTACTCTTTTTACAGATCACAAGAACAATAAACCGATTTTTCGCATTGGTATAAGCTCTTTACTGTTCAGCTGAGACCAAAGCTCTCCCCAAGCTTCTTTGATGAAATCCTCCTTTAGCTTGCCATATTTCGAAGGGCCTTGGTGATAGATGGAAGTCTGCCTTAGGAACTCCATGAGGTATGCTGCAAACTCTTTTCCTAAGGTCAAACTCCATTCTTCTTTTGGACTATAAAAAGTCATTAAGGAATGCGCGGAGTCTATGATTTCAATTTGTGGCAAATCGTGTAACCATAGAACTTTTGCGCTGCTGCGCGGCTCTTCTTCCCGCACCTTCTTTAGGGCTTTTTTGATGTAACTTTTAGGGATAGTGGTAGATCTCACTTTAAAGTCGAACCACTCTTGCAGGGGAAAATCAAAACATACACCGTGCATATAGTTGAACAGTGATTTCTTCAAACCTTCGCTAAAGTCTTCGTGTTTGCAATTTACGGGGTCTTCAAAAAGGAGGTCATTGTTTGCAAAAGAGCCTTCCGATTCATTGAGCTTTTTAACCTTAAATTTTTCTGGAAACATTCCGACTGGACTGTGACTGGTCATGGCAAATTGATGCCAAAAACCTGATTGTACGATTCCCGCTTGAAATAATTGACGAACCATTTCTAAGGAGTCGATGGTTTCTTGTTCTGTTTGTGTTGGATAACCGTACATCAAGTAGGCATGAACCATGATGTCGGCCTCGGTAAAATTCCGCGTGACTCTCGCCACCTGTTCTACAGTAACTCCCTTATCAATTAATTCTAGTAAACGATCAGAAGCCACTTCCAAACCGCCTGAAACTGCAATGCAACCAGCAGCCGCTAGGAGCCTACAAAGATCAGCGCTGAAGCTCTTTTCGAATCGAATGTTTGTCCACCAAACAACGGTCAACCGTCGCCTCAAAATTTCTAGAGCTACTTCTTTCATTAATGCAGGAGGAGCAGCTTCATCTACAAAATGGAATCCTGTTTGTCCCGTTTGCTGCATCACTTCTTCAATGCGATCGACTATTATTTTTGCTGAAGCAGCTTCATAGATTTTTATGTAGTCTAAGGAAATATCGCAGAATGTACATTTAGCCCAATAACAACCATGAGCTAAGGTCAGCTTATTCCAGCGACCGTCGCTCCACAATCGATGCATAGGGTTCGCCATTTCAATGACCGACAAATATTTATTAAGTAATAAATCAGAATAGTCAGGTGTTCCCACATCTTTTTGCTTGTAGTCAGCTTGCTTTGAGCCGTTGATGTATTCCACTTTTCCTTCGATGCAGACAAAGGTCCTTTTGAGGTTTTCTAGCGCTCGTTTTCCTTGTAAATATTGCAATAAATTTTCCAATGGGACTTCTCCATCGTCTAGGCAAACGAAGTGAAAAAACTCAAAAACACGTGCGTCTTTCAAGGAACGAAGCTCGGTATTTGGAAAGCCCCCTCCTAGGGCAATTTTTATTGCTGGATATTTTTTTCTAATAAACTGAGCACACTTAAAAGCGCTGTACAAATTACCGGGAAAAGGAACGGATATCACGACTAATTCTGGTGCTTCCTTTTCCAATTTCTCCTTTAGCAAACGCAAAGTTATCTTGTCAATAAATGTTTCTCCGTCATTTATTTCTTGATAAAGTTCATCGAATTCATAAGCAGACCGACCTAATCGCTCGGCATATCGACTAAAACCAAAATGGGGATCGATGGTTTCTATGATTAAGTCAGAAACATCTTCGAGATATAAAGTGGCCAAATGACGCGCCTTGTCTTGAATTCCCATCGCCCCAAAGGCCCACTCAAAGTCTGCCACTTGATCGAAGCGAGACGCTTCCGGCAAATAGTTTCCGCTACAAATGGAATGCGCTAAAGTAGGATCTTTGTGTTGCAAAAACTGAATGACTGGATCTATTGTTTGCTCGTACTGCCTGCGAAGTGCTAGGATGCGCCGTGAATTTTCAGAGCATTGATCCTTTTCTTTCTCCGCTAGATCAAAAAGCTTCTTCCATGATTTTGCACAAAATAAGTCCAAAATCACTTCCAAACCCAAATCACATTGATGTGATGGATACGACAAAGTATTGAGGAAGCCCTTTAAATAAGCGGTCGCTGGATAAGCAGTATTGAGCTGCGTAAAGGGCGGAGTTAATAAAAAGACTTTCACACTTAAGAGTAGGTCATTTAAATCGAAGCGAACGTTTGCTTCATATTTAATATTCTAAAACTAAGTCTTTTTGGAGGAACCAAGCATCATTTTGTCTTAGCTACTCTACTCTAAAGAACTCTTACTCCTCTTTCCAACTACGTCAAAATTGGACTTTCCTTTAAATACTCGATTTGGTGATATTCGCGCCAAGCAAAAATGGTGTACCAAATGGCAAATACTGGGGCAAATAAACAAGCAAAGCCTGTTTCAAAAACGGCAAATTCTATTGCCAAACCGATGAGATAGATCGTAGCAGTTTTCCAGTAGTTCCAGCGCCAAGTCCCGACTTTATGGAACATTTCTCCCCGAAGGATGACTCGAATTGTATTTATTACAAAATTAAAAATGCCGATTAAGAACAGATAAATCATTGCACCAAAGGGAAATGCATACATTAACACATCTGGTGAACCGCCTTCTATAGCTATCAAAACAACAATAAGCGGAAGTAAGCCCAATTGAACCGCCAAATCGGCTTTTAGAAGTTTACGATACATGTTTCTTGCTTTAATCTATTCCAAAGATAAAGCAAGAATTTACAACTTTCAATTATTTCTGAAAGTATTGATACTTCATCTATTT
>CALFBW010000166.1 GCA_937951415.1 uncultured Chitinophagales bacterium
GAAAACGGCCATAGCGCAATTGGAAACCCAAGTGCTAGAGGTGGAAATGAAAGCCTTAAAGGCTCAAATGAATCCGCACTTTTTATTTAATGCAATGAATTCTATTAAAGGAATTATAGTGGATAAAGAGGAAGAAAAAGCAGCAGAATATTTGACGCGATTCTCCCTCTTGTTGCGAACCATCTTGGCAAATTCTGAAAAGCCTTTAGTTGCTTTGGCAAAAGAGTTAGAAGCACTTGAGCTGTACATTAGTATTGAAGCGCTGCGCTTTGATCGAGACTTTAATTATAGAATACTTGTGGACGAAACTGTCGATACGAGTTTCTCGGAAGTCCCACCGATGATATTACAACCCTTTGTAGAAAATGCCATCTGGCATGGACTGCTTCCGAAAACTACAGGACCATTATTATTAACTGTTCGAATTAAAAGGGAAGAAGATTTTATTGTTGCTGAGATTGAAGACAATGGAGTAGGACGAAAAGCCGCAAGAGCTCGAACCAAACCGAAGGACCAAAAATCAATGGGGATAGGAATTACTCAAAAGAGAGCTACATTGTTGCACGAGCAAAATGAAATTAAAATAATTGATTTGAAACATCCGAGCGGTGAGGTTTTGGGAACCAATGTAGTGCTTCGTTTGTACGATCCTGAATAAAGATTTGCCTAATAAAATAGGGTGAATTTAGTAATCGAGATCTATTAGAACATCCAGATAATGCCCTTTATCAGTTGGAATTAACCCTTTATCATTTAGGTCTGAATAGAAAATAATACAGACATATTTTTGAAATAGTAGAGCAGTTACGAATTGCTTTATCGTCAAGTATTTATTGTTTACCTAAATGAAACTTTATTATGTCTGTTAGTCCAGAAAGTTTGAAAATCGGAGCGATTAATCCCTACGCACTCGCGGAATTAGTAGTCGAAAAGAAAATCAATTGGAATCGCATCACTAATCCGAAACCGCTACTAGAGGAAATCTTGGAGCGGCCCTATGATCAATTGTTTGATCCAAAGTTTTCCTCACCACTTTATGCAGGGACAATCTTAAAGAAAAAGCGATTGAACCTTCTTGCTGCGTCAGCAATAAAAGAAAGAACATTGTCTAATTTGACAAAACAAGGATTGAAGCTCGACAAAGTGAAAATTCTGTCGGACCTCAAAAAGGAAAAGTTAACTCAACAAGATATTGATGGTCTGGAAATCTTGGATGCGGAGTTCTTGCCTGATGGAACCCTTTCACTACATGTAGAACTCGCAGATGCCGAGCGAATGAATTTGTCGAACATTCGCCTTGACAAGAAATTGAAGGATCATTTGATCGCTTCTGGAGTTTCTTCTCAAACAAAGTGGCAACCTACTGGAAGTAAATGGATGGATACTGGACGTTTTTTCAACGAAGCAGCAGAAGCCACTGACCCGGTACAGGGGGCAGTAGGCAATTGCTACTTTATCGGAGCCTTGGCTTCCGTTGCTTGGGCGCATCCTGAATTGATCGCACATCGAACAAGACCTACTGGTGTACGACAGTCGCAGTTCACCAACAAGATTACTTTTTTCTCTAAAGGTGGCAGCAAAGACAAACCGACCAAAGAGATCGAAGTAACCGATGAGCTCATCACTAATGGAAGCGGCAACTTGCGATTTGCAAAGTCTTCGGAAAATGGGGAGATCTGGTGCGGTATTTATGAAAAGGCCTTTGCAAAATGGATTACCGAAAATTCGACTGACAATCCTGATATTTCCGCTACGGCCTACGGAAATTGCGTGAAAGCAACTGCACAAATTATCAATGGAAAAGCGCACTACTTTGGAACACAGGGGAAGACCATAGATGAAATTTATAGCGGCGTTCGTTCTCAATGTCGAGGAAGAAAAACCTTTAACCCGATGACGGCTTGGACCTACTCAAGTTCCGATGCTGCTCCAGGAGACCTTGTCTACAGCGATGCAAATTTGGTAGCGAATCACTGCTACTCCATTTTGGGATGGGCTTACAGAAATCGAAAGAAATACATTGTTCTTCGCAATCCTTGGGGCCGAACCGAAGCGACCGAAAATGTTTTAACTGGAACTTGGATGGCGCACGATACTTCCTTCTGGCGTCCAATCGCATTAGCGCAAGTAGATGGCGTTTTCGCCCTTGAAGTAGGAACTTTCAAACGCTATTTCGCAGGTTGGGGCTACGCTGAAAAGTAGACTAGACTCACTGCAAGGGTGTATTCGAACAACTATTTATTAGACTTTTTACATGAAGTGGGCGCCTGACTTCGCTAGGGTGTTCGTTCACTGATGGTATTCTTGTTAGGGGCAACTAAACTCGAAGAGAAAGCGAGTTTGGAATTGCCTTTAACAGAATACTGGATGGATGCGAAAAGTAATAGAGTAGAAATGCTTTGACAGTAAAATTCATTAGTATTCAAAATATTTATTAAATGTCAAGAAATCATAATCCTCATCATGGACTGGAATCTCAATTCATTACTCCATGGGACCACAGAAGTGGACATCGCTACGATACACCTTCTAGTATTCAAAATG
>CALFBW010000167.1 GCA_937951415.1 uncultured Chitinophagales bacterium
TTCACCATCTCCTACGGGAATCATTTGGTTCCCATAAGATTTCAGGCGTTCCAAATTGTTTAGAGTAGAGGGGTGCGTCCACATATCCAGGTCCATTGCTGGAGCAAAAAAGACAGGGCATCTTGCTGATAAATAAGTGGCGACCAATAGGTTATCGGAAAGCCCATTCGCCATTTTTCCCATGGTGTTTGCTGTGGCTGGAGCGACAATAAAAAGGTCGGCCCACAGTCCTAGTTCCACATGGTTATTCCACAAACCGCCTTCCTTTTGCTCAAAAGCACTAAATACTGGCTTCTTGGAAAGGGTCGCTAAAGTGAGCGGTGTGATGAAGCTGGTAGCAGCTTCTGTCATTATAATTTGTACTTCTGCACCCGCTTTAATGAATAAACGGGTCAAAACAGCGACCTTATAAGCAGCGATACTGCCACTTATTCCGATGAGAATTTTCTTTTTGTCGAGCGACAAGCTGGTGATTATTTACCGAGGCGTTCTGGCTCTCTGGCTACAGTAACTGTAACTTCCGTTTCTTCTTCCGGGTTGATTCTGTGGTAGATGCCCTCGTTGTACAACTCTTCCATAGCAATCAAAACTGGATGCGGCAGACGCTCATAGAAACGTGAAATTTCAATTTGCTCACGATTTTCCATCACTTCTTCCAGGTTGTCAGTAGCACTGGCAAACTCACTAAGTTTAGATTGCAGCTCATCTTTCATAGAAACATTCACTTGCTTCGATCTTTTCGAAATCACAGCCAATGCTTCATAGATATTTCCAGTGAAACCCGCGATCTGCTTCAAGCTACGTGTTTGAATCGTAGCTGGGATTTGAGATGCGGCTACTTTTTTGAAATAGCTCATAGTTTATCTTTTGATTTTTTTTCTTTGATTTTCTGCAGTTCCTCCATTGAGTTGACATAAATGTCTTCCAATTCTCTCAAATTTTCGCTCTCGGTATACTTACTAATATACTCTTCGTAGGCGGTAACTGTTTCTTCGAAGCGCTCCTCTTGTTTCCTAGAGATGCTGTTCTTAGCATAGTTGTAATGGGACTTGATAATCAAATATCGCACCCATTCGTCTTTGTCCGTATCGGGATAATCGTTCAAAATGTTGTTAAATGCAACATTTGCGGCTCGATAATCACGCATATCGTAATAAAGTTCTGCAGCTTCCAGTGCTTTCTTTTCCATTTTCGCGCGCAGTTCGTCTATTAACTCGTTGCACTCTGGAATCTTATCACTGTTGGGATGCGCATTTGCAAACAGCTGCAAAGCCTCGATTGCTCGTTGCGAGCTCACTTGATCTAGACTCCAAATCGGAGACATTTTATAGGAGCAAATAGCCAACATAAATCGAGCGTCCTCCACGTACTTGCTTTTGGGGTAAGTATCGATGAATGTCTGAAAGTAATAAGAAGCGAACTGATAGTTCCCTTGTCCATAGTAACAATGTGGGTAGTAGAAGTAAAGTTCTTCAACGTCCTTCACCCCACGATATACCTGTATCAGTTCCTCGATAAGAGGAATTGCTTTGATGTAATCGCCATCGTTGTAATAGGCCTTGGCTCGCTCTTCTTTGAGCTCGTAGTCACTGCTCTTAAGAAGCTTTTGATAGCCATCGCTGCAAGCACTCATCATGCAAGTGATAAGGGCTAAAATCAGAACCTGTAATCCGCTGATTTTCATTGGAGAGCAAAGGTAATTGTTTTCGTGGCAATACGCGCCTTTTTGTAACGGCTTTCCCACTGTTTTCGTCTGCGACCGTTTATCAAAAAAATAGCGGCATGCAAGTATCGACTCCTAGTCGTGTTCTACAACTACGAACGAGCATTTATTAGCAAAATTCTTTCTTAAAATGTTAGTCCAAGCTGAAAAAACAAGTTGTAATAGGAGTCTAGTACCAAATCTGTCTTTTCTTGTACCGGTCGGAAGCCACCGCCCAAATTGGTAAACATTTTCATGTTGTTGTAAAGCAAGAATCGATACTTTAGCATCAGGCCAAAATCGAATTTCGACATGGCTGCAGAGTCATCGAACTCTTCTGGCAAGCGGCTGTACAGAGAATTCAGGTACTCCGCTTCAGAGTCAAATTCATCTTGACGACCAGCAAAAGTACCGATGTCGACTAAAGCGGTTCCTCGGTTGCTTCCCGTAATGAGGTACGAAACGCGCAAGGCCAGCTCTAAACGAGACCGTTCTTTCTCCATTAATCGGTAGGAAATACGTCCCTCCAGATAATTCATGTTGTACTCGCCTTCTACATCAGCAGTGAAGTAGGTAGGCAAGTCGAATGTTGTATCTAGCACTGAAAAATAGACGGGCTGGATAGTATCTGATCTGGGCACGTAGGATTCGTACTGAATGCCTGTATTGAGCCAAGCAATCTCTGCTGCCCAAGCACCCTTTCGATAGCCAACGGTTATTGCGGGTCCGATGTGCGGTCGAGCAGTACTGTTTTCCAAATCTACTTTACCAACGACTAAGCCGAAATTGAGTCCCAACTCATAATAGAGGTCATCGCCAAAATGTCCTGGTTGAAATTCAGGAGCGCTGGTATCAAGAGCTTGCTCGTTATTCTGCGCGAAAACTTGACCATTCGAAAGCATGACAAGTAGGCAAAGACCTGATAAGAAATACGAGAGAAACTTGCTCAAATTCTATTTTTGAGAAACAATGAATTGTCCAGACTCTTCGCGTCCGCTGGGAGAATGGTATTTATAAATATAAGCACCTGCTGGCCAATCTTGTACAGAAATCGAATATGTATTCTCTTTTATGTCATCTTCAAGAAGTATTCTGCCCTGTTGGTCGTAGACTTTGAGATTTCCCAAACCCTTCCAATCATTGATCTTCAATTGGACTCTGTCCCTAGCAGGATTGGGGAAAAGTTTGACGTATCTATCTCCATCGGCAATACTCAAGCCAGATTCAGTCTCATAAACTAAGTTGATGTTGTCGATGTATAGCGTACTTCCCGCATGAATGTTAAAATCTTCGGCTCCTGCACTTGATCCGAATACAATCAAGATAGAATCGGGAGTTTCGTCGCTGAAATATTCAATCTCAAGATCATAGCTATTGTACTCAGAAGTCTCATGGACAAAAAGGCCTGCTTCTCCAATAATCACATGTTCGCCGTCGATCCATTTAGATAGCTCCAAGCCAATGGTTGCTGAATCATCCGCCTCTGGGAGATAGTGATACCATCCTGTAAACCGCTCCGGGCGATCTGTGAATGGTTGCCCAGTTTTTAAAGCTGTGGTAGGATCGGTTACTTGTGTATCGAAAAAAGCCGTTGCTAACAGTCCTCCGATAGGTGCTACCAAAAAGTTTTTTGATTCCAGTTTTACCGCAAAGTTTCCAGCTTGAACAAGCTCTGTTTCTCGGAAGGCAGTAACTGGAGCAATGGGAAACAATTTGGAAACCGCATTGAGCGTAGCCCAGTAGCCTTCAGGTTCTACATAATTGCCTCCTGTATCTTCATTCCATTCTTCAAAGTCTGCATTTTCTATTGGTGTTTGCGCCCAAACAGTTACTAAGGGCAGGAGAATGCATATCAGAAGCAAACTAAATTTATTCATCTTCATAAAATTCTATTTTATTTGACCACAAAGGGTCGAGAGCTAGTGTTATTAGCATCCAAAACGCGCACTATATACCAACCTTTGTTTAGGCTGGAAATGTTCAATTGAATGTCTTTTTGACCATTATCTAAATATGCCTTTAGCAGGACTTGTCCACTCGCATTTATTAGCTCAATTTTCTTTTTATTTATTATTTCTTCAAAACTCAAAAACAATACATTTTGAGCAGGAATAGGGTAGGGGGTAAAACTGTGTTTGGCATCCATTGATTCATTTATTCCCGATAAATCAATTAGCACCTCTATTTCATTGGAATAAGCAGAATTTTGATTTTCTCCTTTAGCGAAAATTCGATAAAAGTAATTCCCTTCAGCTAAATCTTCGTCGATGTATTCCACGACATTTTCGCTCAATTCTGTCAAAACAAGCCATCCTTCATTATCTTTTTTGCGCTCTAAAACAAAGCCCGTTTCACTCTCCGAATTATCGATCCAATTCAATTGTACATTCTGTCCACCATCAATAGTGAATGCCGTCAAATTCAAAGGAATTGCCGGTGCTGGATTAAGCGGTTCTTCTTCCGAAAATAAAACACGGTACTGATGCTGATCTTCCCATTCATTTCCAGACCATTCAAAAATTTGTATTTCCTGAAGAACATCATCTGCTTCGAAAACAAAATCATTTCGAGTGTCATTCTCCCAATCAATGCCATCACTACTAATTTCAGTAGTAAAACCTAAGAGTTTTCCATCCTCATTGTACTCGTAAGTAAAACCTGTACCCGAAACTTCATTATCTGTGATTTCAAATTCAGTGATCACCAATACCTGCGCCCCTTCGTTATACAAATATCCTCGACTAAATACAGCTTTATAAAAGCCATCTTCAGAATCAAATTCAGACTTCACATACGACTCCATTACCCCAGCGGTGTACGAAAATTCGCGCAGGTCTGAGAGCTCAAAGTCCTCAATTTCAGTATTATAAGTTTCGTGTTCAATTTCTGTAATAAGGCCGTTTTCCCATTGATAAATCCAGCGATCTGAAAATTCTAATGAAGATGGATCTGGACCAGGTTCATAATTTATGCGAAGTTGTACTTCATTATTTCCATTAAATACTTGTTCTGCCTTTCCAAACAACTGTACAGGCGTACCATTCTGTGTCAGTGATATTTCAAAATCTGCTTCCAGTATATTTCCATTGGCATCAAGAGAATAAACAGCACTGTTACTCACTGGCGAGAATTCAGCAATTTCCAAACTACTGAAAACATTCGTTGCTGCTTCTATCTCGTCATTATCATTATACAGATAAGAGATATCTGTCTCTTCTGAGTAAATCCAAGAATTTCCATTCCAATCTGCTAGCGCCAGACGCGTACTATTCCCTTGGGGATCCACAAAGGATTCTGTCCTATTTGTATTGCTCCACGCACTTGGATTTCCCTCCAATCTATTTTGCACGACTACATAAGAATAATCTAAAAAATTAATCGCCAAGGGCGGTAATACTGGAGCACTCATTGGATCTATTCGAGCTTCAATATGATCATCTATATTTTGCCCTAGTAAAGCACTTAGACTGAACAATCCAATAATAAAAATTAGTTTTTTCATTTCCCTTCTTTATTTATCAAGATGAAAATAGATAATATCAGAATGTTCCTTATCTGAATTTAAAATAAATACTTGTTTTTGTTCACCAGCAAGGACCTCAACAGCAACTGTATTGGGGTAAAATTGCCCAGTGTTATGGGAAAGAACTACCAAATGGTTTACCTCCAAATTAGTATCCATTTGCAATTCTAGCTCAAAGGGCTTTGCGTCTAAATGATGCTTTCGAATCACTCTCTTTTTATTAAAATAAAAACTAACTACATCTCCATCCACCTCTAAATGGTCAAAAATTCTAATTTTAAACTTTTCAGGAACTGTTATCGCCGTACCTTTTTTTATCCAGCGACCCTTTATTTCTCCTACCAAGGTATCTCTGACAACTACATCATCATTCGCTTTCTTTTGCTCCAGCTTCACTTGCGCTTGTAAGCAATTCATCGCAGCATATGGCTCTCCATCACTTTTTCCCTGCAATATTTTATTGTTGGCGTCTAAGTCCAAATCTAATTTCGCCAAGCAATTGGCTCCACTGGTTTGTCGATATTCAGGAAACAGTTGCAGGCTTAAAATATTGGCCTCCACTTTTCCTTCGACACGATAGCTTCCTGACCAATTCTCCGACAAATCATTGGGAATCATGTTTCCCACTAGAAAAAAACTGCCTTCTATGCTACCTTCTAATTCAAGAAGCTTCAATGTTGCCTGGTAGTTAGTTTCGTTTTCGTCTACGAGTAAATCACCTTCCCAAGAACCCGACAAGCTTTGAGCGAGCAGCGAAACGGGTAACAGCAAAAACAAAATGGCGCGTAACATACTACAAAGTACGGCACTTCCTCTTATCATCACTACAGGAACCTACTTAAGCACCAAGTTTTAGCAATTCAGCAGGATAGACATAAAGCTGCCGGAACCACTTTTGAGTGATTCCGGCAGTTACTTTTTCAATTATCTGATACTTAGGGATGCAAAATATACAACTGTCCGATTTGAACTAGTTCCCGACGACATTGATATACGGTGCATTCTTTAGTCTAGCGCTTCAACTCCACAAAGCCTTTCTTCCAATAGCTGGTTAATTTCTCATTTATTACTAAATGATAGAAGTAAGTACCACTGCTCACATCTCTTCCAAAGGCATCGGTTCCATCCCAAAGCATTTCTTCAACTTCTCGGACTAAGTGCCCTTGCTGATCAAATATCTTGAGCACTGCTTGACCTTCAAAGCTTTCCAAGAGATCACTCAAATCGAAGACATCATTTTGACCATCTCGATTTGGTGTAAAGATGGTAGGAAGCTGAATTTGATCGTTTATTTCCTCGATAATTGCAGGCTTTCCATTTCCACAGTCTTCTTGAACTTCGACGAAAACAGTTACGGTTTGACATTGATTAGCACTAGTACAAGCCGTCACTGAAAGCTCTTGAGTTCCTACAAACAGTGGGAAGGGCGTGAAATCAAAACAGGTAGCTGATTCAACGCTTACATTACTGAGGGCAGTTGGATAGTTTAACTGAGTAATACCTGCATTTTCATCGCAGAAATTGAGGCATACTTGCAAGGTAGTTCCAGGACTAGTGCAATAGTAAAGATCGTCTTCACAATCAGCAACTGTACTATTTTCACAACTAGCTACGATGCTTACTTGTGCTTCACTAGTCTCTCCATAAGGATCACACACTACATAAGTAAAGCTATCTTCTCCAACAAAGTCACTATTGGGTGTATAAATAAATCCGTCTCCTAAAGCTAGCAGTGTTCCTTGCTGTGTTTCTTCGAAATCACAGATCACTAGAACATCGCCATCGGCATCCGAATCATTGACCAAGACTTCTAAACCAATTGGATTGCAAGCTGCGGTGTAAGTATCACCTTCTGCAACTGGAGCGCTATTCTCCTCACAAGAACCTACTTCCACATGAATGTCTTGCTCGAAGCAAAGCCCAGCGCTATTGCAAGCGGTAACAGTCAATACATCTGTCCCTACAAAAGCAGGTAAGCCTGTGTAGCGGAAACATTGATCATCCAAGAGTGTAAGGCTACATTCGTAGATCGAATTAATATCTGTAATACTGTAATCCCCATCTGGGAACTGGCAGAACTCTGGGCAAATAACTGTAGGATCAACTGGTGCTACGCAGAAGTATAATTCTGGATTCTCGCAGGACGGACAATTAATCATCAATTCAAGTAGAGCCGTTGCCTCACCCCCATTCCCGTCGCAAACGGTGTAGAGAATTTGCTCATCTCCTTCAAAACCTTCTTCAGCGGTGTAATAAATGATATTGTCCAAGATAAAGACAGCTCCATGATCGGCAGCTCCTAGCTCGCAAATCTGCAAATCGTCCCCATCAGCATCTGAATCATTGTTTAGCACGTCTATTTCGATGGTCTCGCATCCACCAAAAGCCATATCGTCAATTGCCACTGGAGGTGTTCCACAATTCCCGATTTCAATAAATACGTCAATCTGATAGAGATTTCCTTCGGTATCGACCAAGTCAATCAATAAGTAGTCAGAACCGACAGCCTCCATACCAGGTAGTGCGGTGTAGACTAAACAGTCTCCCTGCATTTGAATGCTGCATTGATAGATCGATTCTGAATCAGTAATACTTAGATCTGTTTCATTAAAACAATCTGCTGGGCAAATGACTGTTGGTGTGACTGGCGCTGTACAAATTGTCAGGTTGCATAGCTGACTATCTTCCGGGTTTTCCTCCCCACAGTCTTCTAGAATGGTCGTAACACATTCGCCTTCGACACATTCAATGGTCGTACAAGGATCGTTGTCGTCTTCACAGACCACGTTTTCACAAGCATCGCAGTTTTCAATAGGGATGAATTCGCAGCCGTTTTCTCCGCAAATGTCTTCCGTACAAGGATCACCGTCTGTACAAAGGATGGCAATTGTAACACATTCACCATCGACGCATTCAGTGCTTGTGCAAGGATCGTTGTCGTCTTCGCAGACTACGTTTTCGCAAGCATCACAGTTTTCAATCGGGATGAACTCGCAGCCGTTTTCACCGCAAATGTCTTCTGTACATGGATCACCGTCTGTACAAAGGATGGCGATTGTAACACACTCTCCATCGAGGCATTCGGTACTTGTGCAAGGATCGTTGTCGTCTACGCAAATCACATTGGCGCAAGCATCGCAGTTTTCAATTGGGATGAACTCGCAGCCGTTTTCACCGCAAATGTCTTCCGTACAAGGATCGCCGTCTGCACAGAGGATGGCGATTGTAACACACTCTCCATCAATGCATTCGGTGCTTGTGCAAGGATCATTGTCGTCTTCGCAGACTACGTTTTCACAAGCATCG
>CALFBW010000168.1 GCA_937951415.1 uncultured Chitinophagales bacterium
TAATCATGCGAATCCCCTAATTCTGTGAATCCTGATTCTGACACTTGCATTAATTGCACTCTATACCAAATCATGCGAATCCCCTAATTCTGTGAATCCTGATTCTGACATTTACATTAATTGCACTCTATACCTAATCATGCGAATCCTCTAATTCTGTGAATCCTGATTCTGACACCTACATTAATTGCACTCTATACCAATCATGCGAATCCTCTAATTCTGTGAATCCTGATTCTGGCATTTTCGCTTCCTCCTACTCATTTGATCCACTTTACTGCTGCAGGTCTTGAAACACGCTCACAGCTAGCAATTCCTACGCTGTCAGGGGCTTAGATCCGATTTTTTGGTACTTTTTTAATCCTTGAGGGAACACGAAAGTCAAAATATCGGTTAACTTAATAAAGAACAACTACTATGATGACCATGTCAAAAGCAGAAAACATAGAATACGTAGAAGCCGAGGAACTTCCGATGGATGAGTATTCCCCCCAGCAAGTCAAGGAGCGCAAAGCATTATTGATCAAGATCATGCTGATTGCTGCCGGAATCGACGTGATTGCCACTGTCCCTGCGGTGATGGCAGCTTTACCGTCTTTTATGACAACACCTATTGCGGAGGAGATCATCGAGCAATTGCTTTCAGGCTATTTGGCGAAGAGTCAATTGAATGTTGAGTTATCGGCGGTCGATCGTATTGCGGGTTTCATCCCAATTCCGGGTGTGACTCCTTTAACCATCAAGTGTTTAAAGGAACTGCGTAAACTTCCGAAGGTATAAGTACTTTAGCAGCTGAGAAGGCCACCCAATATTTGTGCAAACTATGACGTTAGCTCATAGACTTTAGTCAAATCGATGTGCCTATTCACCAAAAGCTGTTGATGTGCGTGAAAAACTTCTTTTATTAATAAAAAATAAATGGGTCCGCCTATGTGCCTTTGGTGCTGCGGGCCTTTTTCTTTTGTTGTTCATTGGGGTGTTTGGCCTCTTCATGGCCGTTCGAGTGGGCCTCTTCGGTAAGTTGCCGAGTGAAGCCGACTTGGCAGCGATCAAAAACCCACAAGCCGCGGAAGTCTATTCGGCAGATGGGATTCTCTTGGGGAAATACTTCATTGAGGATCGGGTTAATGTTGCTTATGACCAGATTCCCAAGACAGCCATCAACGCACTAATCGCCACCGAAGATGCTCGTTTTCGACAACACAAGGGCGTAGATACCCGCAGTACTTTACGGGTGATTTTCAAGAACATTCTGATGGGCGATCGCGGTGCTGGAGGAGGAAGTACCATAAATCAGCAGTTGATTAAGAACCTCTACAAACGCGAAGACTTTGGCATTTTATCTATTCCTGTCTTCAAATTCAAAGAGATCATTGTTGGGCGGCGACTAGAGAAAGTCTATGATAAAAACGACATCCTAGCGCATTACTTGAATACCGTTTCCTTTGGTGAGCGGGTCTTCGGTATTGAATCAGCTTCCCAACGCTTCTTCAGTAAATCCTGTAAAAACTTGGAGCTGCATGAAAGTGCTCTGTTGATTGGAATGTTAAAAGCCAACACCAAGTACAACCCCCGAAGAAACCCTAAAGACGCGACTATTCGCCGAAATACCGTAATCAACCAAATGGAGAAATACGGATACATTTCAGAAAAAATCGCGGAGAAATTCAAAGCTAAGGACCTTGATCTTCAGTACAACCGTCAAGATCACAACACAGGTTTAGCACCTCACTTCCGGGCACACTTAAAAAAAGAGTTGAAGGAATGGTGCGCTAATCACACAAAGGCAGATGGCAAACCTTACAATCTTTTTACCGATGGTTTGAAAATTTACACCACGCTCAATGCAAGGATGCAGGAGATGGCGGAGGAAGCTGCGCACACACATTTATTACAATTACAAAAAGACCTAGACATTCATTGGGGCAAAGAAAACCCTTGGGGCAATCAAGACAATTTGGTCTTGCAAGGCATCAAGCAATCGGATCGTTATAAGCGGCTAAAAGCGCGAGGGGTATCGGAAAAAGCGATCGCTGTTTTGTTTGATAAAAAGGTAGAAACTACGGTTTTCACCCACGAAGGAGAAAAGCAGTTAACAATGAGTCCGCGGGATTCTGTAGAGCATCATTTGCGGATGATGAACAGTGGATTCTTGGTCATGGATCACGACAACGGACAAATTTTATCCTGGGTGGGAAGTGCTAATCACAAATACTTCCCTTACGATCATACAAAGAGTCAGCGGCAGGTGGGTTCTACTTTCAAACCCATCGTTTACGCCACCGCTATAGAGCAGGGGGCCAATCCTTGTGATTTTTATCCCAACGAACTGCGCACCTATTTAGATCATCAAAATTGGACGCCGCGCAACTCCGATGGAGAGTATGGCGGCGAGTATTCTATGATTGGCGGATTGGCGGGATCGGTGAATACCATTTCTGTGCAGGTTTTATTAGAAGCAGGTATTCCAAACATTATCGCGAAAGCCCGAGAGTTGGGGATTCACAACGACATTCCTGAAGTGGCAAGTATTGCCTTGGGAACGCCCGATTTATCCCTTCAAGAAATGATTACGGCTTACGCCAGTTTCGGGAACGGCGGTTATAAAGTAGAGCCCAGTTACCTACTGAAGATTGCCGATAATAAAGGAAAAACCTTAGAGCGCTTCCGTCCTTATACGGGAGATCCGATACAGGTGCTAGAAGCGGAAACGGCCGCTTACATGGTGAAAATGTTGGAGGCGGTTGTGGACAGTGGCACTGGAAAACGTTTGCGTCATCGTTATGGAATTACGGGAGACATTGGAGGTAAAACGGGTACCACTCAAAACCATGGAGATGGCTGGTTTATTGGAGTAACACCTCGACTGGTGGCTGGCGTTTGGACCGGTGGAGCGACTCCTCAAGTGCGGTTTCGTTCGATAGGATTGGGGCAAGGGGCCAATATGGCTTTGCCCGTTCTAGGAGAGTTTTTGCAACGCCTTTATGAGGATCCAAAGTACAAATCGTGGGCTTACGAAGAGTTTCAATTTGGGGACGATGAATATTGGGCGAGCACCGACTGTGACTTCTTCCGAGAATTTCCGCCCATGCTGGAATCGAGCGAACCTGACTTGATGGAGGTTCCAAGCGGTGATCCGCGAATTCCGCCAACGGCTAGGGAAGGAAGCAAGAGTAAACGCGTAGATAAAAGAACCAACACCAGCAAGCGAAAAGACGGGACAGATGACCCTCGCCGAAAAAAGAAAAAGAAGAAGGGCTTCTTCGGGAAAATAAAGGATATCTTCTCGGGTGATAATTGATCTAGGGCTTGACCTACCTTGTACGAGTTGACCTGCATGTCAACCCTTTATGGGAGCGGGTCGACAGGTAGGTCGACCCCAATGAGATCGGTCGCTACGCCCGATGCTGATCAATCAAAATCACATTACCGTCTGGATCTTCCAAAGTAATACTAGCTGGTCCCGTCGAATCTTGATCTACTTCCCCTGTTAGTTCTAGTCCTTGTTCCTTTAATTCTTTTTGGATGGCTCGAACATCTTCAAAGGCTTCTAGGTTTTGGGCATTTTGATCCCAGCCAGGATTGAAGGTCAAAATATTCCCCTCAAACATTCCTTGGAATAAACCAATCAAGGTATCACCACTTTTCATAATGAGGTAATTCATACTGGCATCTCCACCAAAAACGGAGAAGCCTAGTTTTTCATAAAAAGCTTGCGATACCGCTAGATCTTTCACTGCTAGACTGACTGAAAATGCTCCTAATTTCATACCTCCCCTTTTTTAATTAATAAATAATTATGCAAAAATGTTTCTCGTGAGAACAACTTCAAAGTCTTCTGCCGATGGACCGTAGGTTGCTGGAAGGGCAATACCCAAAATGCGTAAATAAACACCTAATTGCGCCCGATGATGAACGAAATGATGCATACAAAATCGCTCAGCTACTTGCCTCTTTTCTAATTCGAAGTACAATTCCTCCCCACAAGTCATCGTCCATTTCTTATCGAATTCTTCATCCTTTACCTCTAACAAAGCTTGTTTCGCTTCTTCTAATAAATGATCAAAATATGCCAACAATTCAGCTGTATTATTTACTTCTTTTGGTTCAAAATGCTCAAAATCCATATTGTCATCTCGAACGCAGGAAGTCCACCAAGCAATGATTTCTGCCAAATGCACCGCAAGACGACCCATATTCTCCGATTGCTCACTAGGCTTAAAATTCGCTTTATCGAAAGGAACTAATGCTAAGTATTTCCTAGTCACTTCTGCTTCTAACTCCAATGTTTTCCAAAATCGTTTTCCTATTGTCATCTTTTATTGCTTACTCCAAACTTAATCACAATCCGCATGCAATCGATGTTGACCACATTTTAGGCATTGAAATAAATAACCCACCAAGTGCCCATCTTGAGTTAAGTTCTCTTTCAAATATTCGGCATTCATTCCAATTCCACCTTCGATATCATCCTTCAATTCCTCTAACAAAGGCTTTATCGTTTCGGCATCTACATATCCTATAAAGGCACAAGGTTCTTTGCAATGGGTCAGCCATACTTCTTGTTGCCACGAAACATAGCTCGGTGTTTTGTCTGTAATCTCCAACAAAAGATTCATCTCTATTTCCGGAGGTGGATCAGCAGGATCAGGTGACACTCCCTCAATTCCCAAATAATCATTAAAGTCCCCTTTGTACTTTTCTGCGGTGGAACCATCAGCTATACACCAAGGACAAATGTAACTAGGACTTTCAACACTGTAAAAGGAGCCCGTGTATTTTATTTCTCGTCCTTTATTACAAACAGAACACACACCCTTTTCCTCTTTGAAAACATTTATCGAATAGGCGTTAGGACTATATTTAAACTGCGGTTTTTCCATTATTTATTTTCCAATAAAAGAGATTCTAAAAACGAAAGGCAACTTAATCGAATATCTCAAGCACTTCAAAATTTACGCAAACCAAGGGCATACTTTCTGAGAACTCCTTTCCTATAGCGGGCAATCCTCTTCTAAAAAAGTCAGCATGCATTGATCTCCAACCTTCCAAACTCAAATCACCCTCTCCCTCAGCGGCTGCAAATTCCGCGTCGACATGTTTGTATAAAATAATGCGAACACGTGTATTTCGAATTTTGCAAGCAGGCTTTCCTCTGCCGTCCAAAACAATTTCAACAGTTCCTTCTTCAGGCAATGAATCATTGTGAAACTCATAATCCCAAACTGCTCCACAGGTAGCCGTCTTCTTTCCACTCAGGACTAATGCTAATAATTCATCCGCCATTTCTGGACTGTCTCCAAAGGACCAAGATTCGACTTGCTCTTTACTCATTATATTATACTCGCAATTTACAAGCTGATCAATTTCGATTTCACAAAATCGTACACCTTTTTACTGTTCAATAAATCTAAATGATCACTTCGATAAATAATGTACTGATTATCTTTTCGAAAATTCAGTGATCGTTCCTTGTTGAGATGTTTTCCCATGGCGCTGTTTACAGGAACCAATCCATCCCCAATTACTTTCTTATACATTTTATTCAACTCGTCGCCCAAACAAGCGGCAACAAAATAGAAAAGGACTCTTTCATTCAATGGTACTATTAACCTTTGATCCTTCTTTGTTTTGAAACGATCTCTACCTTCCCATTCTTCCTTTAGAATATTGCCAAATCTTAAATCAGTAAGACCTGCACTACGAATTTTTCCTAACCTCGAAAAAGGTTTGAGAAAATAAAAGCTTTCTAAACTTCTATCAATAAAATTCCCAACGCGTTCTAATGGAGCTCCATGGTGAGGCGTTCCTAAGAAAAAGACTTTCTTCAAATTGTTAAGCCAACTGGCCTTTTTTGAAGCAGCTGCATCAATGGCACTTCGAGCAACTAAACCTCCCATGCTGTGGGCAATAATACTAATTTCTTGAAGCTCTACAGGCCAAGCATTTATTAAGTTCGCTAAAGACAAACTCAATAAATCGCCGTTCTCCGAAATATGTAGCCCGCTATTGTAATTGAGATAAAGAACAGTACAATCGGAGTCGACCGCTAATTGCTCGCCGTGACAGTGTCCATTCCTTTTCCATTGAGAAGCGCTCATGCAAGAGCCATGTATCATCAAAACAATTTTACTGGAAACCTTGGGGATTTTATTTGAAATACTTTCTGAATCAAAAGAGAGTCTAGTTCCTTCGAAGCGAAATTCCATTTGCAGTGCCAAAGCATTCTCGGTCTTCTCCAAATGATCTCCAATTATACCATTCAAAACAGCCAAAGCTCGATCACGCAACTGACTGGGATGCTCTATTTCATCCTCTTTACTAGGAAGAAGATTCAAAGACTTATCTAAACCAAATGCTATTACTTTGGTTGCAAAACGCAGCTGATTAAAAACCAAATGAGAAATTCCTCGAACACTTTTTCTCACCGCGGCCGTAGGAATCGGAAGAAGTATCGTCGCATTATTATGCACATCTTCTACCAGATCGGTTATATTCAAAGTGGCCTCCTTAACTAAGGGAATCACTCCTTTGACATCCGATATCTTTATTGAGTTTTGCTCTAACATTTATTGTCAATAAGTTAAATCTATTACAAGAATAAACCATTTATACTTGAATCTCTTTGGGTGCCAAAATCTACCAATGATTCTTTGCTTTTATACCTTCCCATTCCGACTTTAAGATACTATAGTAAATAGTATCCCTTCTTCGGTTTCTAATCATTTGTGTGTGACTCCTCAGAACACCTTCTTCGATACAGCCCATCTTCAGGAGCGCATTTCTAGCAGGAGTATTAAGCACATCGGTTTTCCATTCCACGCGCTCTAATCCACATTCCTCAAAAAGGTACTTTATTAAGACGCCCTTCACCTTAGCATTATACCCTGTTCCTTGAAAAGGTTTTCCCATCCAAGTCCATCCTATTTCTGCACGTTTATCGCGTATTGAATAATTAGCGATACTCGTAGATCCCATAAGAAC
>CALFBW010000169.1 GCA_937951415.1 uncultured Chitinophagales bacterium
TGTGATAAATTTCCGTGGCTAATTTGGTGTTTATGTTATTCCACTTGGTAAGCTTAATTTCATTTTCATCCTTCAATATTTTAAGTAGATATTCTATCAAATTCAAGAATCCAATTTTATCTAATTTCTCTTTTTTCGACTTGTGTTTAAATTGAATAATTGATTCTTTTGAAAATGGAGCATATATAAGAAAATGCATATCTGCAGGTGATAGATTGTCGAAGTCTTCTATAGGTCTTGCGTTAAGTTCAGATTGAATTCTATTTATTTCTTCTTCAGTCATTTGTCTCTTTTACGCATAACAATGGAGTGAACACACCTTCACCCCTATTACCTATATATTCCTTATGTCTAAGCCGTGTGCATTTCCCTTCCCTCACAAAATACAAATTACTGTCATTGTATAATACAAAGCAAGAGAAGTTCTTACCATAAAAAAGCCAAAGAGCTCAGCACCAATGACTTCTCCTTTCGCTCTTAGAAGGAAGCACAAGACATCGAGCCGCAAATCCCTCTACTCCGCAACTCACTTATACAAGAGCGCCGCGAAGAAGGAATAGGTTTCACTCAATCGTTTCTAACAGTTAATAGCCGTTATTAACCCTTACAAACAACTAAGCAACTCCTTCTTACAGATACTCCAGCTGCTTTCGTGAATGCCTGGCATTATTCCATCCTAAACATTGACAGGGTCCTCACATCCTAGTCCGTCCCTCTCCCACAAAAAGAACCAAGAACCTTCAAAACTCCTCGAAATTGGAGGTCTCACTTAGAACGGCATGAATACTAGCATCAAAATCATGGCAATCCAATAATCCTTCTAATCAAGGTTCAGACAGTTACCTTCCTTTCAAATCAAACTACGACAGCTTAAGGGCTTCACTTCTAAGCGTACCTGCACATTTTGCCGACACCACCTCTTGCAAGCCAAGACACTCCTATCCCTCTCGGAGTACAAACAGGCAGGTCTATCCCAACTAGTTTCTTAACAGTATAATCGAAGCCCTCACAATGATCAGCCACGCAGGTCTCTCCCAACAACTCCCCATCAAATCATGGGAAAAACAGCCCTGAAAACCCACCCACTTTCAAAAGTTTGCGAAAATTTTACTGATTTTCAAGCAATTACAAACACTTGATGGCAAAAAACTATCTCAAATCCTTTGTTTTCGAAAAGCTTTCGTGTAATTTTGCACTCCAATTTGAGATTTAAAGAATAACAGCGTGAAAAACCCGAGTTATAAGACCCAGTCGATCCGAAAGGAAGATGTAGAGCGGTCTTGGTACGTAATTGACGGTACCAACCAGACAGTAGGGCGTATGTGCACCGAAATCGCAAGAGTTTTGCGAGGAAAGCACAAAGCCAGCTTCACTCCACACATCGACAATGGTGATTACGTGATCGTTACAAACTGTGAAAAAGTTCGTTTCACTGGAAACAAAATGGCGAAGAAAGAATACGTTCGCTATTCAGGTTACCCAGGTGGACAGAAAAGAGCTACACCAGCAGATTTGATGGCACGATTCCCTGAACGTATAGTAGAGAATGCCGTAAGAGGTATGCTTCCAAAAAACCGTTTGGGAAGAGCAATTTATAAGAAACTGTTCGTATACGCAGGCGATGCTCACCCGCACAGCGCACAGAAACCACAAGTACTGGAAATTAGCAAATAAGATATGAGTCAGATCAACGCAGTAGGTCGAAGAAAGGCTTCAGTAGCCCGCGTTTTCATGAAGCCGGGTTCTGGAAAGATCACTATTAACAAACGTGAACTTAAAGACTACTTCCCCATAGAATTTCTTCAGCAGGCTATGACCGAGCCTATCCGTTTCTTGGAGCTGGAAGACAAGTACGATATCAAAGTCAATGTTCGCGGTGGCGGAATCAAAGGACAGGCGGAAGCGGTTCGTTTGGCAATAGCCAGAGCATTGGTAAAAGATAACGAAGAGTACAAAGCTGAATTGAAGGCGAAGAAGAAAGATCTCTTTACACGTGATGCCCGTAAGGTAGAGCGTAAGAAGCCAGGTCTTCGCAAAGCCCGTAGAGCAAAGCAGTTCTCGAAACGTTAATCTTGGATGGGCTGCTTAGCCTACATCCTTCTATTTTGTAAAAGAAGAAAGAGTCGATAAATATGAACCTTACTAATAAGGAACTCCTAGATGCCGGCGTCCATTTTGGACACCTAAAAAAGAAGTGGAATCCCAAAATGTCTCCATACATTTTTATGGAACGTAAAGGAATTCACATCATCGATCTAAATAAAACGATGAGTAAACTGGAGGAAGCAGGAAACGCTATGCGTCAGATCGCCCGCTCCGGAAAGAAAATCTTGTTTGTTGCTACTAAGAAGCAAGCAAAAGAACTAGTGGCGCGCAATGCACAAAAGTGTAACATGCCTTTCGTTACCGAACGTTGGTTGGGAGGAATGTTAACCAACTTCGCGACGATTCGTAAGTCGGTGAAGAAAATGCAGAGCATTGATAAAATGGTTTCAGAAGCAAGTATCACGAAAAAAGAGCGCCTAATGCTCGAACGTGAAAAAGCGAAAATGGAACGAGTAATTGGTGGTATCGCGGGATTGAACCGTACACCAGCTGCGATTTTTATCGTTGACATTGCTTTCGAACACATCGCTTTGGCGGAGTCTAGAAAATTGGGAATGCGCACATTCGCCATGGTTGATACGAATTCGGATCCTACAAAAGTAGATTTCCCTATTCCTGCCAACGATGACGCCTCTAAGTCGATCCAACTGATTTGTGATTACATCACGGAATGTGTGATCCAAGGTTTGAACGACCGCAAAACGGATAAAGTAGAATCTGCAAGTGCTGTTGGAAAAGAAGCAGAGGTGGAAGATGGTGATAAAGAACACCAAGGAACAGGTCGCCGCATGAGAAGCCGTCGCAAGAAAGACGAAGGAGCTCCTGGTGCAGACGATCAAGCAAAGAACGATGCTCCTGAGAAAGAAGGAGAGTAATTCGAACCCATTTATTACAAACTCATAAATCATTATATACTATGGCTATTAGTGCCGCAGATGTAAAAAAGCTAAGAGATCAGACCGGAGCCGGTATGATGGATTGCAAGAAAGCTTTGGTAGAAGCTGAAGGAGATTACGATGCAGCAATCGACTACCTTCGTAAAAAAGGTCAGAAAATTGCAGCTAAACGTGCCGATCGTGATGCCAATGAAGGTGTTGTTATCGCTTTAACAAACGATGATAACACACAAGGTATTGTGGTAAGTGTAAGCTGTGAAACCGATTTCGTTGCTAAAAACGATGGTTTCGTAGGCTTCGCTAAAAGCATCGCTGATGTTGCTTTGGCTCACCTTCCTGCCACACAAGAAGAATTGCTAGCACTTCCTTTAGGCGACGCAACTATTGCAGAACGTCTTATTGAGGAAACTGGAAAGATCGGAGAAAAAGTAGAAGTTTCTAAATACGAAACCATCAAAGGAGATAATATTTCATCTTACATCCACGCAGGAAGTAAGATTGGAGTTTTGGTATCTTACAAAGATGGTGGCAAAGAGGGAGCTGATCAATTCTTCAAAGGAGTTTCTATGCACATTGCTGCCATGAGCCCTACGATCATGAGTTCTTCAGAATTCGATGCGGAGTTTATCGCTAAAGAAACAGAAGCATTCAAGAACCAAATTAAAGTAGAAAACGAGGAGCGTGAGCGCCTTGGAAAACACTTGAAAAACGTTCCTGAATTCGTGAGTAAAATTCAATTGACTCCTGAAGTTTTAACGAAAGTAGAAAACGCATTGAAAGAGCAATTGGCTGCTGAAGGGAAACCAGAAAAAATCTGGGACAAAATTGTTCCTGGTAAAATGGAGCGTTTCGTTGCAGATAACACGCTTTTGGATCAAGAGCATTGCTTACTTGATCAGTTCTTTGCACTTGACGACAGCAAGACTGTTGCAGATGCCATTACTGATTTCAGCGCTGATGCTGGAGTAGTGGAGTTCAAGAGAGTTGCCATCGGCAAGTAATTGAAAGAAAATTTGAAGGGACGCTTTTTAAGCGTCCCTTTTTTTTGCCTCATACGGAACGTACCAAGAAAGAATACGTTTATACCTTTGGGCACGCAAGAAACAAAGCATGAAGTACAAAAGGATATTGTTAAAATTAAGTGGGGAAGCACTGATGGGCGATAAGTCTTTCGGCATTGATCCACAAAGAGTGCAAGACTACGCCGAGCAAGTAGCAGCCTGTTGCAAGGAAGGCATCGAAGTAGCCGTAGTGATCGGAGGTGGTAACATCTTCCGCGGACTAGACACAGAAGGCACCGGCATCGAAAGAGTCTCCGGAGATTACATGGGAATGATGGCAACCATCATCAATGGAATCGCCTTACAAAATGCCATCGAAAACGCAGGAATGCCCACACGTCTGGTTTCTGCTTTGGAAATAAATAAGGTTTGCGAACCTTACATCCGAAGAAAAGCCGTGCGCCACTTGGAGAAAGGAAGGGTCGTCATTTTTGTAGCGGGTACTGGAAACCCTTACTTTACCACCGATACTGCCGCTTCTCTTCGAGCTGCAGAAATGGAGTGCGAAGTAATCCTCAAAGGAACTCGAGTAGATGGAATCTACACGGCCGATCCAGAAAAGGATGCGAACGCGGAGAAATTTGATACCATCACCTTCGATGAGGTATTGGACCGAGGCCTAAATGTTATGGACCGAACGGCTTTCACCCTTTGCCACGAGAACAACCTTCCAATCATTGTCTTTAACATGAACACTATAGGCAACTTGAAAAAAGTACTCGATGGAGAGCCCTTGGGAACTACCGTAGTAGTTTAAGCGGCTTTGCCAATAAAAAAGAAAGTACAAGATTCTTGCAGACTGCTACTAAACGTGTTTTCATTGCAAGAGTCTGTATTTATAGGAGGATTGATAAATAAAAAGAAGTTCGCTTCCATCCATCTTTCTTATTAATAAGGGATAGCCCGTATGATTGCTTTTTAGTAAATTGCGGCGTTGATCCTAAACGCAGATTTTATGACTGAACAGATAAACGACATAAAGGCCGAAACCAAAATGGAAATGGATATGGCCATGGAGCACTTGGAAAAGGAGCTTTCGAAAATCCGTGCTGGGAAAGCGCACCCTTCTATGCTTAGCTCTATTATGGTGGAGTACTACGGCATGTTAACACCACTCAATCAAGTAGCAACAGTCAATACGCCTGATGCTAGAAGCTTGTCCATTAAGCCTTTCGAAAAATCGGCTTTACAGGAAATTGAGCGCGCCATCTTTGGAGCCAACTTGGGTTTCACTCCACAAAACGATGGAGAGAACATTCGCATCAACATTCCTCCACTCACAGAAGAACGTCGTCGTGATTTGGCGAAGATGATTCGTGCTGAAGGAGAGAATGCAAAAATCAGTCTGCGAAATGCTCGTAAATCTGCCATGGACAGCGTGAAAGCATTGTTGAAAGACGGACTTTCGGAAGATATGGGGAAAGATGCGGAAGGTGACATTCAGGGAATTGTCAACAACTACGGAAAGAAAGTAGATGCCTTAGTAAAAGCCAAAGAAGCGGAGATAACTTCGATCTAATTCGGCTACTTTAAATAAATGATTCAAAATAAAAAATCCCCAATGCAATTGCATTGGGGATTTTTTATTTTTCCCGCTCAGT
>CALFBW010000170.1 GCA_937951415.1 uncultured Chitinophagales bacterium
CTGGGGGCTGCGATAGTACCGTGATAGTTGATTTGGAAGTGGTGGCCATGATAATAAATGCCAAGGATACCACGATTTGTGCTGGGGATACCATCTATTTGGCAGATCAAGTTTTAAGTGAAACGGGTTTTTATTCGCACATAATTAATAGCTCGGGAGGTTGTGACAGTTTGGTGGAATGGACATTGAATGTTCAGACGAATTATTTTGTGGAGGAAGTCGTTCAACTGTGCCAAGGAGAGTCTTATATGATTGATGGTGTTTTGGAAACGGAAGCAGGAATATATGCTGAAAGCTTCGAGTCAGAAAATTATTGTGATAGTACTCGACAAGTTGAGCTGCAGTTTTCTAGCGCTTATTCGTTAGAGGTGAATTTGGCCATTTGTCCTGGAGACAGTATTTTTTTGGAGAACTCTTGGCAGTTTCAAGAAGGAGTTTATTTTGATTCTTTTGGGAGCTCTAGTGCCTGTGACAGCAGCATTATGACTACCTTGGAGATTGTCGATGCTGGCTATAATGAAGTAGTAAAAGTGCTTTGCCCGGGCGAAACCTTTGAATTTGCGGAACAGTTGATTACAGAAGAAGGCTTTTATTGCGATACGATGTATTTGGGGCCTAATTGCGAACATACTGTTTGTTATCAAGTAGAATATGCAGAAGAAATGGATGTGGATTTACCGCAAAGTGTAACGGTTTTACCAGGACAGGAATACGAATTTGATCTCAATCAAGAGTACTTTTATTATTGGGAAGAAAACGATCTTCTTTCTTGCTTAGATTGCTCAAATCCGAGTATTATTACTTTTGTGGATGAATGGCTGAGCGTTTCAGTGCGTGATTCCAATGATTGTTCAACAACCATTGAAATTCTCCTAGATGTGATTACAGATGTGGAGGTGAAAATTCCGAATGCATTTAGTCCAAATGGTGATGGAATAAATGATTATTTCAAACCACTTGCTTTTAGTGGCGCTAAGAAAGTTGCTCGATTTGCTGTATTTAATCGATGGGGTCAAATAGTGCATGAAAGTTCGGGAGATTCAGTAGATGATATTATTCCTTGGTACGGACAATTCGATGGAAATGATTGTGAAATGGGTGTATATGTTTACAGTATCGAACTTGCTCAATGGGATGGAACGCTTGAGGTAATTGGAGGAAATGTGAGTTTGATTAGATAAATAGTAGAATAAAATCGACCTGCAGAAAGTTTGATTATTTTTTGTTCAGTGACAGTTTATCCCCATTTCTAAGCAAAATATTTTCTTGCAATAGTTCTCGAATAAAGTGAATGATTTTTTCCTTTTTAGAAGAAGGGAACAATTTAACCAGTTGATCGAAATCGAGCGGAGATTCTTTTAGTTTATTCTCAATTTTTAGGAAGGCTTTTTCTTTTTGTTGGTTGCTTAATGATGGTCGATGGCGACCATAACATTGATCACAAACTCTGCAATCGGTATTCGATTTTTCGCCGAAGTATGCAAGTAAGGTCTTTTGTCTACAGTTTTTTTTATCTCTAGCATAGTGAACCATTTGCTCAATATTGCGCTGCCGTTGTTTTCTTCTGATGTTTATTCTTTCATCATCAATTACCAAATTTCGATCGTCAAGTCGTTCTTGAAGGTAAGTCACACTAGGTAAGTCGCTTTGTTCTCGGTAATCAATTATTTCATACTTTGCTAAAAGTCTCAATTGTTCTTTGACTTCTTTTAAAGTGAAAGTGAGAAATTTTGCCAAGCGCGTTTCTCGTATTTTGACAAAGTCTTCTGTTATTCCTGGGTAGGTTCTTAATAAGGCTTGTAGCAATTCAGAAAATCGTACTTGTGCTCTTTGGAATTCGTAAATTCGGTCGCGATCCTTTTTGATTCGAATTTGAGAAGGTTCATGTACGGATCTCGCGACAAAGATCAATCCTTCCTGTTCCAATTCTCGAATCGCATGATATGCTTTGATAGAAGTAAATTGAAAGCGCTTCGCAAAATCAGCTAAGTCGAAAGGAAATACTTGATGTAAGCCTTGTGCGACAGGTAAATGAAAGTAGGTAGCAAGCGCTGAATAGACTTTTCTAATAAATGCTGCATCTGGTGTGCTTTTTTCGAAGCGCTCCATTAAGTTGATGGCATCACCTTCTTGAAACAGTAAAACAGCATAAGCTTTTTGTCGGTCTCTTCCGGCTCGTCCAGCTTCTTGATAATACTCCTCTAAACTTTCAGGTAAGTCAAGATGAATGACTAAGCGAACGTCGGGTTTATCAATACCCATTCCGAAGGCATAGGTGCTTACCATCACCCGACTTTTATTTAGCATCCATTCCTTTTGCCTTTTGTTCCTTAAATCATAGCTCAATCCCGCATGATAGGCATTGGCAGAAAAACCTTGCTCTCGTAGAAATGCGGCAACGAGTTCTGTGTTCTTTCTACTGCGACTGTAGATCACAGCCGAGCCTTTCACTCTGCGTATGACATCTAACATTTTCGCATATTTATCCTCTTCGTGAAGGACAGAATAGGAGATTTCTCCTCGAAAAAAACTGCTAACGAATCGTTCAGGTTTTTCTAACTCAAGCTGCTGACTGATGTCTTCTCGAACTTTTGGTGTTGCAGTAGCGGTGAGGGCAAGAAAAGGAACAGGGCCTACGATGCTTCTGATCTCCGCGATTTGTAGATAGGAAGGACGAAAATCATAGCCCCATTGAGAGATACAGTGTGCTTCATCAATGGCAACCATCGAGATATTCATCTTTTCTAAGCGAACGAGAAAGAGGTCGGACTTCAGCCTTTCTGGAGAAACAAACAGCAACTTGATACTCCCATAGGCTGCACGGTCCAGCTCCCGATCAATGTCCATGGGCTTCATACCCGAATGGATGTAGATCGCTGGAATGTTTCGGGCATTTAGCTGATCTACTTGATCCTTCATCAATGCGATTAGAGGCGATATAACAAGGACCAAGCCCTCTTTGCACATCGCGGGAACCTGGTAGCAGAGTGACTTTCCGCCACCAGTTGGCATGAGTACTAAGCAGTCCTTTCCTTGAAGGACGGAGTCGATTACTTGCTCCTGCACATGGCGAAATCCGTTGAAGCCCCAGTACTGCTGTAATATGTCTTTAGGATTGCTCACGTTGGTTTATATGTCCCTGTATGGCCTATGAGGCTGGCCTGATGAAGTTATTCATCCTTAAATCTTTGTATTAATTCAACAATAATCTCGTATTTTGTCCACAAATGTCAAATAATATTTTAGCTCTAATACATAACTAACTGATTTTATGAACAAAAAAATTACATATTTTCTTGTCAGAGGCTTGATCCTGCTTCTGATGGTCGTTCCTATAACGACACAAGCCCAACTTATTGTCAACACTGGCTTAGACGCTGATGAATTAGCGCAAGAGCTCGTGGGTAGCGGGGTTGAGGTCTCTAACGCAGTCTTGACCTGTGACGGACAAGGCTCAGGAACCTTCGATGGAACCTTTACGACTTTAGGCTTAGATAACGGGGTAATTTTGACCTCAGGAGATGCTAATCTAGCTATCGGGCCTAACAATTCAACGGGTGATTCAGGTGCTCCTCAAACACCTGGAGATGCCGATTTGGATTTGGTTTCGGCTTTCGGAACCAATGATGCCTGTATTTTGGAGTTTGACGTAGTTCCATTTGGAGATACTTTAAAGTTCAACTACGTTTTTGGTTCAGAAGAGTATTTGGAGTTTGTTGATCAATTCAACGATGTTTTCGGTTTCTTCATTTCAGGTCCTGGTTTCGACGGACCTTTTTCATTGAATGCAGAAAACATTGCTTTGATTCCTGGAACTAATGAGCCAGTGACGATCAACTCGGTAAACGATCAGGATAACTCCGAATTCTTTGTATGTAATGGTGATCCCACCAACAGTTGTGGGCCATTTTTTCCAGTTGACGTGAACTCTACTTTAGAGTACGATGGTTTAACAACAGTACTACAGGCAATTGCTGCAGTAACACCTTGTGAAACCTATCACTTGAAATTGGCAGTAGCCGATGCCTTGGATAATGCTTTGGATTCAGGGGTATTTATTGAAGGGCAATCTCTTTCAGTAAGTACGGTAACATTATCTGCAACTACTACGATTACAAGTATTGAAGGATTGGATTATGCAGTAGAAGGCTGCGTGGATGGAATTTTTACTTTTACGCGTGACGATAATTTTGATCAAGATTTGGTGATTGAATACGAAATAGTAGGTTCGGCCGTGAATGGAGAAGACTACGAAGAAATTCCTAATTCGATTACCATTCCTGCGGGAGAATCTTCGGTAGATCTTTTGATTCAAACATTTGAAGATGGAATCGAGGAAGGTGCGGAAGAAGTAATCCTAAATATTGTAACAGATTTCGGATGTGATGGCCAACAAGAGCAGCAAGCAAGCTTGAATATACAAGATGCTATGCCGTTAACAGTAAGTGACGATGTAACTATCTCTTCTGGAGAAGCTGTTCAATTAGAAGCTGTTGGTGGAGGATTTAACTATTTCTGGACGCCAACTGAAAACATTACTGGAGCGAACCAGCCAGATCCTACTGTATTCCCAACGGAAACAACAGTGTACACCGTAACTACAGTTTTGGGAGATTGCGTTTACCAAGAGTCCGTAACGGTTTCTGTGAATGCCTGTTTTGCTGATGCAAGCTGGACTTCAGCTGACTTCTGTGAAGGAGATGCTGACTTTGATTTTGACGGAGATGCTTCGGATGGCGTTTGGAGCGGTCCTGGAATTAGCGAAGACGGAGACTTTGATCCGAGCGATGCTGGGCCAGGAGACCACGAAATCACGCATACTGTTTTTGCCAACGAAGGAGACGAAGAATGTGAAGATGCAGTAACACAGATTGTAACGGTATTCCCAGAAATCAATGCTTCTTTTGATGAGATCGATTTTTGTATTGGCCAAGAAGCTGCTGCATTTGATGCGGATGAGCCAGGAGGAACTTGGTCTGGAACAGGAATAAATGAAGATGGTGTTTTCGATCCAGCAGTAAGTGGTCCTGGAAGTTTTGAAATTACGTACAGCTTCGAAGGCGAATGTCCTACTTCAAGTACTGAAACAGTTGAAGTAACAGAAACATTTGATGCCTCGTTTGATGATGTGACACTTTGTCCGAACGGTGATGAATTCGAATTAGAGCCGGTAACTTCTGGTGGAGATTGGGATGGAGAAGGTGTTAATTCAAACGGCGTTTTCGACCCTTCAGATGTTGATGATGGAGCAAGTTATGTGATCACTTACACTGTGGGCGAAGGCGCATGTGCTTCTACTTATGAAGGTACGGTTACAGTTACTGAATCAATCAGTGCAAGTTTTGAAGATATTGAATTGTGTGAAGGCGATGCTGGTGGCGCAATGGATGATCTAGCAGATCCGAATACCGATGGTGGAACTTGGTTCATCGAAGGTGAGGAAGTGACAAATCTAGTTCCTGCCGATTACGGTCCGGGAGAGTACGATATCGATCACGTAGTAACAGATGGTGATTGCTCTTTTGAAAGAAGTGGAACTTTAGAGGTAACAGAAAATACAGATGCATCATTTGAAAGCACAAGTATCTGTGAAGACGATTCTGACATTGACTTGGATGATTTATTTGATCCCGAAGAAAATGGAGGAGATTGGACGATTGATGGTATTGAGCTTGATGAGCTTGATCCTTCAGATTTTGCTCCGGGAACCTATGAAGTAACACACGATGTTGGTGATGCTTCTTGCGGAGGTTCTGCGGAAGGAACTATCACTATTCTAGATTCAGGCGATGCCTTCTTCCCAGCACCTGATTTGTGTTTCGAAGGACCAGAATTCCAACTAGAGGCTACGGAGCCAGGTGGAATTTGGGAAGGAGAAGGTGTTGACGAAAATGGGATGTTCGACCCAGCAGGATTGGATCCAGGTTTTTATGAAGTAACACACTTTG
>CALFBW010000171.1 GCA_937951415.1 uncultured Chitinophagales bacterium
CGAGCGTGAACCCATAGTAGCTTCGATAAGTGTACCCGTAGATTTGGGGACAGTATTGACGGTCTGGAACCCTGCCATACTGCATGGATTAACAGTTGTAGGAAATGTAGTAAACTACCGGAGTCATAGGGGTGGCGTGAATATAGATGGAAAAGTGTTAAACGTGGGAGATCTCTATTAGCAAAGATTGGCCATCTTAAAAGTCGAGATATAAGCGTAGCGAAATTATCGACCGCTATTAGAGAAGTCGGAGAAGCCCATATTACCGATGATGTTTAGGACAACAAAACCTAGGCTAGGGAAGGGGCTTTACTTTAGAAATGTGAATGAAAGTAAATTCTTCTTGATACTGACTGTAAATTAGTTTATTGTATGGAAAATGTAAGATTTAAGGGAGTCAAATTATATTCTTCCACGGAGTGGATGTACAAAGAGGAAAAGGTTTGTCAAAAGGTCTTTTTACAAAGTAGTATCGATTATATCTATACTGAAGCCAAGTTCGAAAATCTGAAGTTTAGTCTTTGGGGAAGGGAAAGTCTCGTCGAAATAATATACTATTGGCTCAAGGAAGATGGATCCTTTGATAAAATAGTTCATAAGAGCTACACTATTAAATTTCGAACTAAGGGCGAATACGCTGTCCGAGAAGGATGGGGAAATGAAGCATTGGGGAGTTATTGGAGCGTAGGGAACTATAAATCTGTAGTATTGTTCGAGGGTGAAAAAATTGCAGAGGAGTTCTTTAGCGTTAGCCAGGGATGGCCTAAAGAAGAAGATAATCCTTATTTCGATTTACTGTCCGTGAAAGTATTTGAGGCAGATGTTGACATTAGTGAAAAAAGGTACTTAACAGAGCTTAAAGCATCTGATATTAGGTATTTATTTGTAGAGCTAGAGTTGGTAAACAGGTTAAAGACAGACTGGAAGGGTGAGTTTAAACTGATATTTTTATCTGAAACTGGAGAGACCAAGGGAAAGATAAGCTTAGTTAAAACTAGAGTAGGAATAGAGTGGTATAAGAAAGTCTGTTTGGGTTGGGGGAATGACACTAGGGGCACATGGTTTCCTGGTGAACTTGAATATAGAGTAAGTTTCATGAATCGACTTATTTTTAGGTCAACGATTCAATTGCGATAAAGGGATTTGCCGTATTAGTTTTGATTCGACTAGGAGAACGATGATTTTTTTGTGAAATATAAAGGATTAACCTTAGTTAAATGAGTAAACCTATAAGTAAGGAACTTCCAAGTTACCTGACAATAATTCTCTCGACCTAAGCTTCTTCCCTAGATTTCCCTTCAATAAAATAGAGACCTGCCGGAAGCTCTAGATCGATAGATGTCACTGAAGAATACACTAGCGCCTCATGGACAATTTGCCCTTGCATGTTTCTAATGATGATAGATTCTAAGCGATCATTTCCTGCATTAATGGTAAGTTCTTGCGTAGAATTTATCGGATTGGGGAAGACCAGAAACTGATTGGAGCTTTGCGCATGAATACTACTAGAAGTAAAATCAAAAGTACTGTTTATGGCACCATCCCAGCCAAATACATAGACTGCATTTTCGTAGCTTTTGAGACCTAGGAGAGAATTGAAAGTAGTGGGATTATTCCAATTTATTCCGTCTGTCGATTCAAAAATACTATTGCCTTGACTGCCGTACCATTTCTCATTAGCAAATTCGAATTGTGAGATATTCATTGTAGCTGCTTGCCAGCTTGCCCCATTGTCTGTTGAAATGTGCGTATGATAAATGCTTGGGTTCGGACCATTCTGTTCGATGCTGGTCATGAGCACATTTCCACTAGGGGAAAAAGCAATGTCAGGACGATAGGAATATTGTGTGGAAATGACTGGAAAACCGCGGTCCAAGAAGTGCCATCACCTTCACTAAGCATGGTTTTTCCGTAATGATCAAAGCCACCTGAGTTCACTCCTGCATACAAATGATTATCAGGCCCTAGAACGATGTGATCAAAATCAAAATCCCAAGCGAAGGAGTAATCAAATATTTCAGTGAGAGATTCTCCTTTATCGTAGCTTCTGAAAATATCTCCGTGTCGGTGAATGATAAAACTGGAATCATTGAGCGCCACAAATTGCGTAAAGCCAGTAACATCATTGGTGTTTTGAATTTCATACCAAGTAGCACCACCATCAATGGTTTTAAGTGTCACTGCGTACGAAACACCTTGGGGAGTAGAATCATTTATTTCTACTAAAACAGTGAGCGAGATGACCCCTTCTAAATCATTGAAAAAGTGCACCGCCTCTCCAGTAAATGTGAGGTTTATTGAACTTCCGTAATCCGACCAATTTGCCACGCCATTCGGTTGAACTTGATGGAAATAATCTGGCGTACATTCCATCCAAGTCAAACCGTGATCGCTTGTTTTGTATACCTGCGCTTCCGTGCCCAAGCTTTGAAAACCTGTGATAGCATATCCACTATCACCAATGAAATGCACATCTTTGATGGGAGAGAAGATGGGAATACTAATGTCCGCCCATTGTGCATTTACCTGCAGCAAAGTGAAAAGTAGGACAAGTGCTAGTAGCTTTTTTTTCAATGAGGATGAATTTATATTTATTTTTCACAGCAAGAACGATTAGATATACAAGATGAGCGAACATTAAAACTATGGACTAAGCGTACCAAGCTGATGCGATTGTTAAAGATAATACTTGCGGCTCGGAATTTAAATTGTCAGCTTCGGAGGTGAAATTGTTTAGTGCGCTTTTTTATTTAAATTGCAATACGATGAGATACCTGTTTATTACCATACTTTTTGCCTATTCCTTCTCGGTTTTCGGTCAAGTAACCCTCAATGAAATGCAATCTTCGAACAACGCGACAATTGCCGATGAGCAAGGCGAATTTGATGATTGGATTGAGCTGTATAACCCCACGGATGAAGCGATAGAAATTGGAGGCCTGGTTTTGAAAGACCAAGTCGATACTTGGGCCATACCTACTGGTGATCCTGCTACCTTAATTCCACCAAATGCGTACTTTCTTCTCTGGGCGGATGACCAAGAATTTCAAGGCGCCTTCCACACCAATTTTAAACTGGCCTCTGGGGGTGAGTTTTTAGGTCTTTACGAAAGTGACAGTTCAACGGTGATCGATTCATTGACCATTCCTGCTTTGGCGGCAAACGATAGCTACTTTAAATGTAATGATGAATGGGCGCCAACTAGCATGCCTACCCCTTTGCAGGACAATGATTGCATGCCTTCATTTATTCAAAACAGACTTACGAGTGATTTATTTGAGATTACGATGTCTGGAAACAAACAACTGGAAATTAGCAATAAATTGGATCTGGGAAACTCAAACACGGTTTCTGTTTATTCCTTAGACGGGAATCAATTAATGCAAGAAAAAATGGATACAGCAAGGAAGGTGCTCGATCTATCTTTATTGCCTACTGATATTTATTTGTTGATCATTAAAACCGACGATGGTATTTATTTTGAGAGAATTGCATTGTGATAATTTGCAAACAGGCTGTTCTACATAAATGGAAAGTCTGCATTTATTCGAAAACAATTCATTAAAATGGGAAAAACGCATGGATGCTCGATTGAAAAATAAGACCGTTGTAATTACAGGAGCTGGCTCGGGAATTGGAAGAGCATTGGCGCTGGAGTATGCTAAATATGAGGTGAGATTAGCACTCAACGATTTTGATGCTGCTGGATTAAATGAGACGCTAGAAATACTCTCGGAACAATCGAACTGTGAGGTGATCGGGAGGGTTTTTGATGTAGCAGACAAGGAGGCCATCTTTGCATTTGCAGAAGAGATAAAGAGCCATTGGGGAAATGTACATACCATTGTAAACAATGCTGGCATCAACGGTTACAATCGCCCAAGCCACAAAATGACAGCTGAAGATTATCGTCATGTAATGGAGGTGAATTTTTTTGGCGTAATAAATGGATGTCAAGCCTTTTTACCTCATTTAATTGAAAATCAAGAAGGCGCTATTGTGAATATTTCTAGTGTCTTTGGCCTTGTAGGAATTCCGAACTGCTCTGATTATTGTGCCAGTAAATTCGCCGTGCGAGGATATACGGAATCTCTAGCAGTAGAATTCTATGATTCGCCGATTAGTATTCATTGCGTACATCCGGGAGGCATTGCTACGAATATTGCCAAGAATTCGAATGCTGAAAAGTTTGAAAATAAATACCTGAAAACGCCTCCGGAAGATATTGCTAAGTACATCGTTCAATCAGTATTAAAAGGGAAAGTAAGAATTGTATATGGAACGGATTCCTTTAAGTTGCGTCTTTTGGAAAAGTTACTACCGAAGAAGCTTCAAAATTATTTGATTTGGAATGAATTACAGCAATCGGTCGATTTGACGGATTATCAG
>CALFBW010000172.1 GCA_937951415.1 uncultured Chitinophagales bacterium
TGCTCGTCCTATGACTGGAAAAGGCAATCCAAACTTAACGCCTGCATGTCCATTCAAGACCATTGGAATAGTGATAACGATGTTTCCGAGAATAATAATGATCAAAGCTTCCATCCACGAAAGCCCTGATTTTATCATAAAAGAAGCCAACATGTAGGTTGGAACGCACACAGCCATTCCCACCCAAATTGCGGTCATATCCCATAAACCCCAAGTCCTTTCTTCCTCCGGAATTGGAGCTAAGTCTTCACTGTAAAGTGATCCTCTTTTTAATTCTTCGTCTATGTGAATATGATCGTGTTTCAATGAATCTTAGGCTTCTGTTTTGGTAATTATTCTTGAATAAAGGCACACAAGCGCCTCTTTTCAAATTGCACTTTTGCGCTCTTTGAATTTACGAAAAAAACGTTCGGTTTTCTAGCAAATAGCTTAACTACATTCGGGATCTGCTAAAGCGATAGCTTCTGAGATGATTTCCATTCCTTCATCCACTTGCTCTTCGGTTATTGTCAAAGGTGGTGCAATGAAAATGAAGTTCCACTTCACAAAAGTGAACATTCCCAATTCCCTTATTTTCGCTTTCACTTTGGCCATAGCACCCATTTCATGTGCAGCACAATTCCATTTTGCCATGGGTTCTTTGGTCTTTCTATTCTTAACCAATTCAATGCAACCCAACATTCCTGTATTGCGCCAATCTCCAATAGAAGGATGCTTTTCCTTTAAAGCTTCAACCTTCTCATCGATGTAATTCCCCATCATGGCAGCGCGTTCCACCAAATTCTCTCGTTCATAAATGTCGAGAACTTCCACGGCTGCTGCACAAGAAACCGGGTGGGCCGAATATGTTAATCCTAGTGGAAGATACTTTTCATCGTAAGCTTTCGAAATCTTGTCGGAAACGACAATTCCTCCTAGTGGAAGGTAACCCGCCGTTAGCCCTTTGGCGATACACATAATATCTGGAGCTACTTCGTGATGATCTATTCCAAACCATTTTCCTGTTCTTGCAAAACCCGACATCACTTCGTCGATGATTAACAGTATTCCGTACTTATCACATATATCCCGGACTTTCTTCAAATAAAAAGGTGGGTACTTAATGCAACCCGATGAACCCGATTCTCCTTCCATCGCGATGGCAGCAAAATTTTCGGGACCTTCGTAGCGCAAGATCATTTCCAGATTGGCAATGGCACGTTCTCCACACTCTTCAGGTGAAGAAGAATACCAAGGGCATCTGTAGGAATAAGGATTCTGTACGTGAACGATGTTAGGTGCTTGCTGTGCATCAACTAACAACTTACGAGGATCACCACCAGCTGTTGACGCAGCCAAAGTTGCCCCATGGTATGCCCGATATTGGGTCATGATCTTATGCCTCCCTGTATGAAGTCTTGCTAACTTAATAGCATTTTCGATGGCCTCAGCTCCCCCTAAAGTGAAGAAGGTTTTATTCAAATCACCAGGGCATATTTCTGCCAGTTTTTTCCCCAATTGTCCTCGCACATCGGTGGTGAAACTTGGGGCCATGTAGCTTACTTGCTGCATTTGGCGAACTACTGCATCGCTTACTTCCTTGCGTCCGTGACCAATATTTACATTCATTAACTGCGAAGAAAAATCGATGTATCGCTTATCTGATTTATCCCACAAGTACACGCCTTCAGCTTTGGCGGCTTCAATTGGGTTCAATCCTCCCTGCTTTGACCAAGAGAAAATAGTATGATTAAGATTGTCTTGCAGCAATTGTTCTCTGCTGGCTATCGTTGAACTTGTCATTACTCGTTTACATTACAATTTGACTGCGAAAGTGTACACATCGCAAATGCCCTTTTCACAGATAAGTTGAGGAGCTGCTTTTCCGTTTGCAGCTCCGTTCGTTCTCATTTATTACCAAAAGTTAGAAAAGAAGTTGGACTATGACATCCAATTGGTCCATGCATCAGCACTCCACTTGGTGGTTCTCTTCTTCAGTTTTGTCCAGAATTGAATAGAGCTCTTTCCGGTAATATCGGTGACACCAAATTTGGATTCATTCCAACCTCCAAAGGGAAAAGGTTCTCTTGGAACAGGCACTCCGATGTTCACACCTACCATTCCAGCACTTACACGATCCATTACATAGTTTGCCATTCCTCCATTTTGAGTAAATACCGAAGATGCATTCCCATAATTTGAACTGTTTTCAATGGCGATAGCTTCGTCGAGATCATTCGTACGCATAATTGCTAGCACGGGACCAAAGACCTCTTCTTTGGCAATTGCCATATCTGGGGTAACGAAATCGATTACGGTTGGTCCTACATAATAACCGTTTTCTTTGCCTGCAACTTTTGCATTTCGGCCATCAACAAGCACTTTTGCGCCTGCAGCTTCTGCTTCATTTATGTAACGTTCGATCCGTTCTTGCGCTTCTTTCGAAATGACAGAACCCAGATTATTTCCGGCTTGAATCTTCTCTGATTCTTCACAAATTCTTTTAACGATGTGGTCTACTTGGCCTACCGCCACCATTGCAGAAGCTGCCATACATCTTTGTCCTGCACATCCCGACATTGAAGCTGCGATGTTAGCTGCAGCCATATCTTCGTCGGCATCAGGCAGTACGATTAGGTGGTTTTTTGCACCTCCCAAAGCAACACAACGCTTAAAGTTGGACGTAGCACGGGCATAAACAATTTTGGCTACACGTGTAGATCCTACAAAAGAAACCGCAGTAATATCAGGATGATCACAAATGGCTTCCACCATTTCTTTGTCTCCATTCACAATGTTCAAAACACCATCAGGAAGACCAGCTTCCTTCAGTAACTCTCCAATTTTTCCCGCGCTCAAAGGCGTTTGTTCTGAAGGCTTCAAGATCATTGCATTACCCAAAGCCAATGCATTGGGGATGGTCCACAAAGGAACCATGCAAGGAAAGTTAAATGGCGTGATAGAAGCAACAAGTCCTACAGGAACGTGTGTGGTTCGGCACTCTACCCCTTTACTGACTTCCTGAATTTCATCATTCACCATTTGTGGTAAAGAACAAGCGAACTCTGTTAGTTCGATGCCTTTCATTACCTCGGCCATGGCTTCTCCTCTGGTCTTGCCATTTTCTAGCTGTACTAATTCGGCAAGTTGATCTTTATTTTGATCGAGCAATTCGCGAAATTTAAAGAATACTTGTATCCTTTCCTTAAGGGTTCGATCGCCCCAAGCTTTTTGCGCTTCACTTGCAGATTTTACTGCTTTATCTAAGTCCCTTTTTCCCGAGAGTGGCACTTTTGCGATGACTTCGCCCGTTTCTGGGGCAAAAACATCCATGTCTCTTTGGCTTCCATTTTCAAATTTCCCATCGATAAAATTTTGATAGGATTTTCCAATAAGTGCTTCCTTATTCATGTCTTATATCTTCAATTTAGTACTCCTATTCTACTTAAGAACCAAACTTCAAAAACAGGAGCAGCCTTGTAATATAGTGGAACTTACTAGTAAAATCAAACGAAACGGCCATTACAATAGCACTTTGGGCAGCTATTATGCAAAGCAGTAAAGATAATAGCGCTTAAGAAGGCAAAATATATAGTGCGTTCCTTTCCTAGAATTGTGCTTGCGTTCTGATTAACATTCGAGAATGTGGATCTTTCTTTTTCATCTCACAAATTGTTCGCTCTGATTCACAGCCAGAATAAGAGCACAGTTCGTCTGAGACTGTCTTGAACAAGCTCTTCTTTCCTTCAAAGCAAGACAATTCACTTTCGGGAACTTGCAGTATCTTGCTGTAATAAACGTAAAATCAGAAATAGAATTATGAAAGATGTAGCGAATTGGTCAAAGAATGATTTCCAAGCCTATGTTTTACTTTATGCGGCTTCGGCAGATTTCGTGGTAAATGAAGTAGAGCAAAACATGATAAAAGATAAGATATCAGAATCAGACTTCTCCAGTATGCAAGCTCATTTTGAGAAAGATAGTGATTATGGGCGCTTACAAAAAATCATTTTATATAAAGAATTACATGCTCCCGAAAAATCAGAAATGGAGCATTTATTGGGAGAAGTTGTTGCTCTATTCAAATCGGATGGCAAGTATGACACTTTGGAACAAAACTTATTAGGGGCTCTGCGAAAGCTCTTGAGATAATTTCAAACAAATTTTCGACTTCTCTTTCAAGAGGTCTTATTAGCATTGAAGGAATAAATAATTGCCGCTTCATTTCCTCGTGAAAAGAGCGGCTTTTTATTTTTCGAATCATAAGCGTTGTTTAAAGTAAAATAGCCTCTGTTTATTTTCTAGGTAGCCAAAGGTCTTTATTCTTGTACTATTTTTTATTAATGAATCATTAATACATAAGTTAATAATTCTATTCATTTGTGAAAAGGCTAACTTTCAAAACAGCACCCATCATCTGAAACCAAAAAATATTCAAATTTCTGTTGATACA
>CALFBW010000173.1 GCA_937951415.1 uncultured Chitinophagales bacterium
TTAAAAACAAAGGCGAATATTATAGACTACTCAACTCGGTCAATAAAAACGACGAGTGGGAAAATTGGATTCTCTATATTTTGAAAGCCGTAGAAGTAACTTCAAAACAAACGATTGCTAAAATACAATCGATAAGAGAGCTACTAAAATTGACAATTAAAAAAGTAAAAGAAAATGCTCCAAAGATCTACTCCAAGGAACTGCTTGAGAATATTTTTGAACAGCCGTATACCAAAATAGAATACATTACAAACAAATTGGGTGTTGAAAGAAAAGCAGCATCTAGATATTTGAGAAAATTAAAAGAAATTGGAATCTTAGATAGTAAAAAAGTGGGGAAGGAAGTGATATACATTAATAAAGAATTGATTGCATTACTAAAGAAGAGTCACTAAGTCTAATCGCGTAGGTGGCTGACGACCAGATGATCGCCAGTGCACCTCTCACACCACCAAGCGTACGGATCCGTACTTGGCGGTTCGTTAAACAACTTTAATTGCCAAATAGTAATCAAGCAAAGAATGGAGCCCTCGTTTTTCCGTGCGATATGCGATATCACTATATTCACCATTACAGATACACAAGGTATGATAGCTTAGCGCCTTTATCGCAGAGACAGTACGTACAATCATTCGTCATTAGCAAACCCCTAACATCATGAACATTCACGAAGAAATTAAAAAATTAGAACAAGAGATTTTCGATAAAAAAGAAAGCCTGAGAGCACTTCGAAAAAAGGTAGAGGCTGTAGAAATAAAAGACTACGAACTCTCAGGTTTGGAGGGAGAAAAGATTTTGCTCTCGCAGTGCTTTAATGGACAAGAAGAATTATTGGTCATTTTTAACATGGGACAATCTTGTAAATATTGCACCCTCTGGGCAGACAACCTGAACGGCATCTCCAAGCCCTTGGCAGATCGGGCGGCTTTGCTGGTGGTTTCGCCAGATGCTCCTGAGCAACAAGCTGCTTTCGCGGAATCAAGAGGCTGGGATTTTCCGATGTTGAGTCATAAAGGCAGCGGTTTTGCCCAGGATCTCAATATGCTGCAAGAGAATGGAATGCAAATGCCGGGCGCAAGTAGTTTTACTTTAAAGGAGGGGAAAATCTACCACCATTCACAGGTGCACTTTGGCCCCGGTGATAACTTCTGCAACCTTTGGGACTTTGTTGACCTCCTTCCGAAGGGCGTCAACAACTGGGTACCTAAATACGAATACTAAGCAGTCCGTTATTCTAAGTACTGAGTAGCTTTCCCAACAGAACTGTCGTAACATTCAAGGATTTCTCCTTTCCACCTTTTTAGTAGCTCAAGTGGCTTCTAAAATGCTTGGCTTGTTCGTACTTTTGTGCGCTAAAGCGAAATACTTTTCCATCCGAGAGACTTGCAGATCAAATGCGCCGTTCTTGGTTTGGTTACTGAAGAGAAAAAGATGATTGTAGATAAAATAAAAAATGGTTTGCTGGTAGCAGCATGTGCATTCTTATTGCAGGGATGTGCTGAAGGCGCGAAGAGCGAAAAAACAGGAAAAACCGAGACGGAAACTTCTGCGAAGGTCGAAGCTGAAAAGAGCAGTGAAGAAACACAAGAAGATGCTGTTCCTCAAACTTCGCACGTATTCGGAAAGTTTGACTGTCACGTAAAACTGCCTTCCACTTTGTCGCAAGTTTCGATCAAAAAGTACGATGCTTTAATCGCCAACCGTCGATCTTCGATCAAAAGACGTTGTGCGCCTTTGGCAGACATAAAGCGCTTGAAAGATCACACCGTTTTATTGGTTGATAAAGAGAACTTGGAGACGGTGATCTTATTGGAAGAACGCAGTTCCGTTCTAAAGATCGAAAAGAAAAATGCTGGAAAGCTTCTGGGTTTGTTGGAATCGCAATTGAAGCAACTTTATCCCGGTGGCGAATTTGAAAGCATTGAAACGCAGTACAAGGAAGGTGACGACTCCCGCTACTGTTTAGGAAAGTACAAGATCAAATATGGTGGAAATAGTTTCTTCCAAACTTCGTACTTTATTTCTAATGACAAACGAACGGTTATTGCCCATGTAAACGCTGTTGATGGAGATGACTACGAGAAATACTTGAATAAGGTAAGACTGAAATAGGGCTTAACACCTTTACGAAAAAATACTTAAATCCCCTCTTTGCGAATGTGCTTGGAGGGGATTTCCAATTTATTGAACAAATACTAGATCGATGCACTAGCGGCTATTCTTGAATTTCCATAGAACGAATGACATCGTAACCAAAGAAGCCTTTGCTCTTTTGAATTCGTAGAATTCCTTTATCGGGAATCTTGCCTTGGATTTGTGCGGGCAAGCGGACGTGCATGGGCTTCTTATCTCGGTAAATCACCGCCACGGCAAACTCATCGTCTTCTTCGGCACCGAAACGTTTCTCGTAGCTGGCAAAAATAACGTACTCCAAGATAGAAGTCTGTTTTTCACTGAGCAATCTGTTAATTCCCAAAAATGAAAAGCCAGTAAATAGTGTGGTTAAAACCAATATGACCATTAATATTCCCCAATCGTAGCCGGAATATTTGCCTTTACTTGACCAGAAAAAAATATTGGTCAACAGTATTCCTCCTAGGAGGGCGATCAAGGCTAGGGTCTGTGTATGAATTAGCGTGTGCTCAAGAACGATGTAATACAAGCCCGAAAAAAAACCAAAGGCAAGAAATAACAAAAAAGCAGCGGCTAAGCTTCTAGAAGCTTTGTAAATAAATACCGGTAATGTGCGCTTTAAAACATTTTCCACGACCTCTTCTTTCTAGATCGAACAAGCATTTATTACTTGCTTATAAATATTCTTGAAAATTAAAATAAAAGGCGCTCTTAGTCCAGTGCATTAGGCAAACGATTAGACCGCTACGAGCAAAACGAAACTCCTATAAAAAAATTTCGAATTAATAAATGATTTGCATTTGTCTTTTGCCTTAGCTGGTCATTGTAGAAAGATCTCCTTCAATTTTTTGAAGGCCTCCATGAATTTCCCCACTTTTACTTTCCAGTTGATCTAACGACTTTCTCTCTTCTTCGATGTGTACATCCAAAGGATCGAAATTTTGATCTAAACGCTCTTTGATCCTAGCAGTATAGGTTTTTACTTGTTCTTCGAGCACACGTTTTAATTCGTCTCTTCCCTTGGCAATTTCTTCGTCGAAGGAGCTGATAACTTTTCTTTTTCTAAAGAAAAGCGTAACTCCTGCTAGGGTAAATCCAATGGCTGAGATAATTCCACCTGTCACATCGAAGACGACTCCTTGAGAAGAAGCTGCTAGTATTCCTCCGATGATCGCCAATCCTCCACCGGCGGCCATGTCGGGCACAAAAGAAGAAGCGGTGGGAAATAACTCCCGATCCACAAAGTTCTCCGTGTTCTCCACGAAGGCGGTGTAATTGCTTTGAATGGCACGAATCGCATCTTGACGGCGTTCGGCAATATCACCGAATATTTGATGATCCGATTGCAAGATGGTTTTACTGGCCTGCATTTTCAATTCGACAATCTTCACCATTTGCTTAATGGAATCAGAGATATCGTGCATGCCCGTTTCCAGTTTTTCCTGGAAAGACGAACGAAGTTGCTTTTCTAATTTCCTTGTCAGTGCATTTAGCCATTCTCGGGTGTTTCGCTGATCGGAAGAAAATACCGAACGAAGGGAACGTCCTGCTAAGTTAAGGAAACCCAATCCTTCAATGAATTCTTTACGGATATCGCTGGTGATGCGGTCATAATCCAACAAGAGGTTCTCCACCATTCCATCTACTCGACGATTGGATTTGGTTTCTTGTTGATCCATGGCATCTCTTACCTCCGTCCGAAACTCGACATCGGCGACATACTGTTGTCTTCGGGTGTTTAATCCCGAATCAATGTTATTCAGCACAGATCCAGCCGTAGCTAGATTGCTCTCTAGTTTCAGTACGAAACTTTTGGTTCCTGTAATGTTGTCGAGAATGTAGTTTCGCAATTCTACGAAGCCTGAATCTCCAAAATTTCCTTGCAACTCTTGTAAGGCGGAAACGGCAAAAACATTGGGCTCAGAAATTCCTTTGGCTAGTGCTTGTTTTTTGACCCCATTGATGTTTGTTTCCAAATCATCTGGTTTCATCAAATCCTTTTGCTGCAAAACGAAAATGACCTTCTTGCGCCATTCTTCACTGATGTAATCGTAAAGCGCCCATGCCGACTGACGATATGGGTTCTTGGCTTCAAAAACGAAAACGATCAAATCACTGTGGGGAATAAAGCGCTCCGTAATTTCCTCATGGTGATCAATGATGGAATTGGTTCCTGGCGTATCTACTATAGAAATGGACTCCAAGATCGGCGCCTGCACTGAAATTTGATGGAGAAATTGATTAACGACCTCTACCTGATCTTCCTCTCCATAAATGATTTGTTGAATGACATCCGTACAAGGATCTGGAGCTACTTTACACACATCGCGACCTGCATCCAAAAGAGCATTGACAAAGCTACTTTTTCCGGCCTTCACCTCTCCTACTATAACAAAGAGAAAAGGATCACCTAATTTCTCTCGAATCTCTTGGACTTTTGCCGAAAGCTCGGCGTTGCCGATGTCTTTCGTGAGCTGTTCCAAATGGCGATACATGCCATCCACGTCCTCTCTAATTTCAAATATCCGGGGATCTATTATTTCAGTCGACATAGCTCAGGTTAATACTTTCCAAAAATAACTATATGTGCTGTAAAGCTTGTAGAGAAATCCTATACGGGCAAAAAAGAACCGCATAGCAAACTCCATTTATCCTTAGAAGGGCCATTTAGCCCACAATCAGCTTTCTTTTGACGCTTCAGTAAGTTGTATGGGTCACCGATTGTTGATAGCTTTTGCATAGGCTAAACTTGGGAGTTCTGCTCGTTCGGCCTTATTCCCAGGCATCGAGTTGATCTAGCTGCATCATTTTCGATTTCCCAGTTCTCATTTATTACTAACATTTATTACCAATAAAAAGCAATGCTGCGATGGAGGTTCGGCTGTTTATAAAGCGAAAAGGCCACCTTTTAGGATGGCCTCATCACATCAGAATAAAATCAAGTATCAAATCTTAGATGCACAAGACTTGAAATGATTCCATCTATTTTACTTCTACGTAACCGGTGGTTTTCTGTTTCTGTCTTCCGCCGGTTTGTTCCAAAACATAGAGATACGTTCCAGCAGAAACAATCCCAGTTCCTTTTACATTTCGCACACCCAACCAAGCTTCCTCTGCTCTATAGTCGGTGTCTTGGTAAATCATCTCTCCTTCCGTATTAAAAACAGAGAAACGATACACTGCATTTTGCCAGCAGTTGCTCAAAACAGCAAACTGAAAAACGTCGTTGACACCATCTCCATTCGGAGAAATAAAATCAGGAGCCTCCCAGTGAGAAAATTGGCAACGCGCCTCTTTACTAACATCAAGATTTATCAAAGCAGAGGCACAATTCTCTCCACAACACAGTTCATATTTGAAACTCGTTAAGCCTTCTTTTCCTTCTTGCGGAATATAGGAAAGTGTTCCGTCATTATTATTTATTACCCAACCATAGTCTGGCTGACTAACAATTCTCAAGTCTGGTTCGCAAGCGTCAGGTCGTTTATCGTTCTTTAGAGGTGACATTGTCAATGGAACCATATCTGTGGTTTCATACATGTCTGCTTTGGGGGCAATCGGGGCAGCTAAGGCTGGATCATCTTCTCCTACAGCTCCGAGACCGTAGCCAGCGCCTATTGTTGAGAAGAGAATCAGCAAGCTGAATGATATTGCTTTCATGCTGAATGGTTTGTAGTGTATCTTATTATTTTGGTAAATATTAAGGTGCAAGACTTATGCCAAGAGCAGCTAAACCCTTGAAAAACACCATAATTAAACATCAAATATTGATTTATTTTAATACACACATGTGTCACGGAGCCCTGCGAGGAAAGTCACATTACAAATTAAGCAAATTCATACTTTTTGTTAAAAATTCGATTTAGCTGTTAAAAGATACCGCTTCTTTTGCCGCAGAAAACAGCTACAGAATTGAGGCTTTTGCAATAAAAACGTGAAAATTGTTAGAAATCAGAAAGCCAAAAATCGAACAAATGCATGCACTGGGTCTGCAAATTGAAAGTTTTGAGCAGCCCTATCGCTTAAGCGCATACCAAAAGCACTTAGCCGTTCCTGCCCAATTGTTGCCTTTAGAATTATGGGAGAAAGGGCTGCTTGGTTTCAAGTATACTGATACAGAAAAATCTAGTGTTTTGCATGCATGGATGGGAGCAGTTCGATCGAAATGAAGGAAAAGTGGAATTGCCAGCGCCTTAGCGGAAGATGCGGAGCGATGAACAAGAGCTAAGGCTTTCAAAAAATAAAAATGAAGACGCGAAATAAGCATCAGCAATCTTGCTATTTGCTTTAAAAAGAGGCTTTTTGATTACAGATTTCGCTTTTGGAGCTAAGCTTGAAGAACACGGCATCCTATTGGATAAGCCATAGGCTTAAACCAGCACATTTCTACAATAAAAAAGCAGAATTTCATAAAAGAAAACAAGACGATTCCTCTATAAAATTCTGCTTTCTAGCGTAGCTTATATTACGCTAGTTCTCTTATTTATTACTAAGCCCTAAGACATAGTCTTTGCTGCATCGGCTAAGAACTTATCCAATCCAATGTTTGTCAAAGGGTGATTGAGCAATCCTTCTATTGATTTCAAAGGACAAGTTACTACGTCAGCTCCTAGCTCGAAACACTGGATTATGTGTAGAGGGTTTCTTATAGAAGCCGCCAATATTTCTGTCTCTGTGCCGTAATTCGCATAGATCTCTACGATCTGA
>CALFBW010000174.1 GCA_937951415.1 uncultured Chitinophagales bacterium
TATCGGAATCCATGCTGCTCGCTAGTGGCTGCCCCGCACTTGAGTAAGTCTCATAACTCCAGTTCGATAGCAAAACCAATCCTGCGATTAGCAAGACGGAAAGACATTTTTTGGCAGCTGAGTCTGCAATTCCATACATCCAAGTTTTCCAACTTCTTTTTGTTCCTGTTTCTTCTTTAGAAGATCTTGTACTTAGTACCCAAAAATAGAAAATCAAAAAGGGGAACAAAAGAACACTTGTGTGTACTACAATCTTTACTGCAAAGTCTGGTATTCCAAGATAAGGACTGACAGTAGTCAGCACCTCAATGATGGCCCAAGCCGAAGCTGCATAAATTGAAAGAGAGGCGAGGATCTTCCTTTCCTTGAATTGTTCAATTATTTGTTGGAATCCCACAGATGGTCTTATTATATATCATTTAAGTTAACTATAATTGTATATCTTTTAGCAATATTTCACCATTACCTTTATAATATAGAGTAAGTATGAAAGCGTTCTCTACCTGTATTCTTTATCTTTTAATGACTTTCTTATTGTCGTCATGTTGCAGTCGCTACATGCCAGCGGATCGTACATCGAATAGTGATGATGTTTCCAATATCGATACAATCTCTGATAGTAATATAATGATTAGTGATCACGATCAAGATGGTCTTCCAGATCAACTAGACGTGAGAGATGGAGCAGTGCTGAGCAGTCCCGTAGTGCCAGCGAGAAGGAATCCTGTATTCCTGTACTACGATGAAATAACAGATAGCGATGGCAAGAAAAGCTTAGAAAGCAAAACGGTTGATGGAACATTTACTAGCCGAACAGAAGGTGGGAAATCGTACATGGATATAGTGACCAAAGACAATAAAACCATCGTTTGTGAAGGTCGTACGGTAGATGGAAACTTAGTGTACGTAAGAATTGGGGGAGATGCTCCTATTAATCCTCGCTAAAGAACAGGTTTCGACTTGCCTTTTAATTCTAGGATTACTTTAACGGCTTTTCCATGTAAAAATGGGGGAGACCAATAATTTCACTGCGTTCACCGACCGTGTAGTAACCAAGTCTTTCGTAAAAAGGAACGGCTGTTTCTCTGGCTTGGCAATGCATTAGTTGGCAAGAGTGTTTTAATGCAATTGCCTCCGAAGCAGCTATCATTTGACTACCAATGCCTTGTTTTTGCAAGTTGTTGTCTACAGCCACTTGACGCATTTGCATCTTTTCTCCTTGTTTTCGCAAAACTAAACAGGCGAGTAATTCATCGTCCCGCATTACTACCAGATGAATGCAATCATGCTCCGCTGCTAAGTATTCCTCTGTAAAGATCATGCCCAGCGGTTTACGCAAGATCTTATCGCGTAGTTCTATGCTACGTTTTTGTAGTTCACTCCCAAATTCCGCTTCTATAAATTTTAAACTCATAGTACTAACTCCGGCTAATTATCTGTTTATCAAATAAAAGTAATTTAGCGAATATGCGTTTATTTTTATTTATTCTCGCCCTCTTTTTTCTCAACAGCTGTCAAATAGATTCTAAGGATGACAAAGCCGCTAGTCTTAGTACTTCACCTCTAAGCACCCAAAAAGGGAAAACAGCCCAAAGGCAAGATGGAGTCCCTTCACCATATACACATCCGTGGAATGAAACATCTTCCCTTAGGACCATTCAAAACGAAATTCCAGTTCCTCCAGGAGCAAAACGTTTAGAAACTAGCAAAGGTTTGTTTGGTCATTGGTTGCAAAATTTACCATTAAAGAAAGCAGGGCATTACCCACTTCTCTTTAATGGTTCGAAAAAAGGAAATGATGAAGCTCATTATAGAGTGATCGATATCGATGTTGGGGAGCACAACCTTCAGCAATGTGCTGACGCCGTGCTTCGCCTCAGAGCTGAATTTTTGTGGAACCGAAATCGAAAGGAAGAAATTGCATTTTCGTTCACCAGTGGTGATGTTTCCAATTGGAGCGCCTGGTCAGCAGGTAAACGTCCGATAATCAATGGAAATAATGTCAGTTGGAAGAAAAGTCAAAATGCTAGTTCCAGCTACGCAAATTTTCGAGCCTACCTCGACAATCTTTTCACCTACGCGGGGACATTATCGATAGATCGAGAACACAAGAATGTGCTGCTAGGCAAACCTGAAATTGGGGATTTCTTCGTTCAAGGAGGCTCGCCTGGTCATGCAATGATTATAGTCGATCTTGCTGAAAAAGAGTCCGGCGAGTTGTACTATTTATTAGCACAAAGTTATATGCCCGCTCAAGAAATGCATGTAGTTCGCAATCCCAGAAATTCTTCCTTAAGTCCTTGGTATAAATGGGATCGCTCTAGAAGTATTCAAACACCAGAATGGGAATTTCAACCGAAAGATCTACATCGTTTCGAGCTATAGAGTTGAGTTCTAAACCAAGCCGCACTGATCATGTCCAATAAGACAAGGAGCTGTGAATCATTGTTTTTTTGCCTCAATCTACCACATAAGAGTAGCAAAGTAGGACCATTCACGCTTATCTCGTCGGAAGATTCTGTATTAGATTTCCAAGTTGTACCAAGAATCACTGATAAAATTTTACATTTGCTAGGTTGCATGAGCAATCTTGACCAAAGCTGGAGAATGACTGGATTTAGAAATACCTCTTTTATAGTAATCTTGACGATTTCAGTACTTTATTTGTCTGTTTTTTCAGCGTGTAAGGCGACTCGTCCTGTTCAAGTTCAGACCAGTAACGAGAACAACAATCCGGTAGTAGATCGTCCTAAAGTAGAGGTTCCAACGATGGAGACCGATGAGGTAGTGATTGAGATCCCAGTAGATACCATGCCTGAAAAACCATTGGTGGAATCGGAGCTTGAATTCAGCAAAGAAAAACTGGAACTTGAGGTTGCCCTTCTACTTCCTTTTCAGGTGCAACATTACCAGACACTATCTAAGCCCGACACGGTTTTGGAGCGGTCTTTAATGGCTATCGAGTTCTTCGAAGGGGTCAACATTGCCTTGGAGCAACTCAAAAAAGAGGGTCATAACTACACGGTGCGCGTTTTTGATACAAAGAGAGAGGCGGAAACGGTTAAGAACCTCTTGGCTTCTGGCCAATTGGATAATGCCGACCTCATCTTAGGGCCTATGTTCAAAAAAACCCTTCCCTCTGTTGCAGAATTTGGACGACGAAAGAGAATTCCAGTCATTAGTCCCGTATCACCCTCCAGTGAATTCGCAAAAGACAATCCATATTTCTTAGTTACAAATCCAAGCATGGGTACGCATTTTGATCGAATTGCTGAATACTTGGCCGAACAGGGGCATCAACGTATTCTGTTAATAGGAACCGATCATCCCACGGATATGCTATTCGCCGAAAAATTTGCAGAAATTGACTTAATTACTACTGGAGAGGCAGGTGTTCAATCAGTGGTTTATGAGCATCTTGTGTTGGATGGAAATTTGGAGGATTTTGAAATAAAAGAGAAGCTATCAAAGCTCCAAACGAATGCGATAGTAATTACTTCACTCAAAGAATTACCTGCCAGTACAATTCTTGGTCGTATGGGGGCTTTTGCCGATGAATACGAAATGGAAGTATTTGGTATGCCTACTTGGAAAAACTTTGAAGCAATTGACTTGACTTACCTTGAGAATCTTAATGTTCACTTAACCACCCATTTTTTCCGTGATTTGGAATCGATAGAAACTTCGATTTTTGAAAGCAATTATTTCATGCGAAATTTTGCAAATTCGAGCGATTATGCTTGTACAGGCTACGATCTAATGCTTTATGGCGCTGGTCTATTGACTGCGGAAAATGAGTCAGTACAAGAAGCACTTTTCAATGCTGAACCGAAGGGAGTTTTTGCTAAGTACAACTTCCAAGGCGTAATGCGAAAAGCGAATACAAGAATTGATTACTTTGAAAATAAATTCCTCCATATTATCAGATTTGAAAACTTTGAGTATCGCAAAATCGATTAAGCAGCTCGTTCTACTTCAAATTTTTGCATGTACCATACTGCTGCCCTTAGATGCTCAAGAGCAGATGGACTTGGTAGGCGTTTTGGAATATGAGGTAAAACTGAGTGATGTTTGGGGCTATAGCGACGAGCAAGGTATTGAGTATGCTTTAGTGGGAAGAAGAGACGGTTTTTCTGTTGTCTCTCTAGAAGATCCTTCTGCACCTGATGAACTATTTTTCTATGAAGGTGCCTTTAGTACTTGGCGCGATATTAAAACCCATGGTCATTATGCCTATGTAGTAAATGAAACAGGAGGCGGATTGCTCATTGCCGATCTGTCTCAATTACCAGAAGCCGTTGACACTATGAGCTTCAATTGGGACGAGCAACTGTGGACAGCCCACAATGTCTGGATAGACGACAATGGACAGCTGTATGTAATTGGAATGGCTAGTCGAAACGATTCCATTTCTGGAGACCTTAGCGGTTACTACATTTTCGATTTAATCGATCCTGAAAAACCTGAACCTATCGGAAAATTCGACTCCCTATATGTTCATGATTTATATACCCGTGGAAATCTTGCCTATGCTTCTCACATTTATGAAGGGATAAGCTCGATTCACGACATAAGCGATCCTGAGGATATCAAGTTGTTGGCCTCTTTTTCAACACCTTCAAGCGTCACACACAATGCTTGGCTTAACGATGCCGGTGATCATTTATTTACTACAGACGAAACCAAAGGAGGTAGTATCGGTTCGTACCGCATAAATGATTTAGGAGATATAGCCTTGCAAGACGACTTTAAGTTCTCATTTATTAGCAACAGCACGCCCCACAACGTTCATGTCCAAGACGACTATATCGTAGTTTCTCATTATACCGATGGCCTAGTCATTATTGACGCATCTCAACCGGAGCGCTTAACGGCTGTAGGTCAATATGATACAAATCCGGAAACCGGTCCTTTTTTCAAAGGTTGTTGGGGTGCTTACCCTTTTTTACCTAGCGGACTTGTTCTGGCTTCCGATATTGATCAAAAACTCTTTGTTCTCTCGGCTAATTACCAACGAGCTGGGTTCATTGAAGGCTTCTGTAGAGAAGCAGGGACGAATATTCCGATCAACAATGCTTTTTACCGTTGGGATGAATCCACGATGAATAGTGGATACTCTTTGTTTAATGGATACTTCGATACTGGCGCCCCGGCCGAAAATGGATCGGAAAACTTAAGTTTTTCAGCTTATGGCTATTTCGATACCACGATCAATGACATACAATTGACGAGTGGTGCAATTCTCGAACAAGATGTCTACTTAAGAAAAAAGGACTCTGTTTATCTGGTAATAAATGTCCGTGATAGCATAAATGACGAAGGACTTGCAGATTGCCAGATTGTGCTTGAAAGCGCAGGCGAGAGACGATTCTTTCAAACTGATGCGAATGGATATTTGGAGTTGCCAGCTTTTATTGCAGAAGCCTTCGAAATTCATGTTGGTAAGTGGGGCCATCTTCCTCAGAGCTGGTCCGGGGTATTGACAGACACAAGCCTCAATTTTTCTCTTGTGGCGGGCTATCAAGATGACTTTTTTGCAGATTATGGTTGGACAAAAGAAAACGCAGAACCTGCAGGGGAGTGGTTTTTAGTTGACGGAGCACCTTTTGATTATACAGAAGAGGACTTCACTAGATGTAGTCCCGGTTCAGATGATGATGGAGACATTGGAGATGGTTTCTACATATCCGAAGGAAGTCCAGAGGAGTACCCAAATGTTGATCTTGGGGCCTATGAGCTACGCAGTCCCACCTTTGACATATCACGGATGAAAAATCCATCGCTTTCTTATCTAGAATGGGCTTGTGTAAGAAACAGCGAAGTCGCTTTTTATCACGAGGTTTTTTTAAGCAATGGTCTTGCTTTTTCCATTTTCTCTTTTG
>CALFBW010000175.1 GCA_937951415.1 uncultured Chitinophagales bacterium
GACAGCTTTCGAAGCCAAATAATCCAGACTAGGAAGCGACAATTGCGTTCTTAATCCATTTTGTGATAAACCCCTTTGAACCACGTTTTTGGCGACTTGCTAGGATCGTCATCGCCATAGTAGCCGTAGCCAATAATCGTATAAGTATCGCCTTCCGCTTTTTCTCGAAAATATTCTCGTCTTAATGGGTTTGTGACATTTCTCGTCCAAACAATAAAATTCTCTTCATCCAAAGTTCCTGTATGCACCACTGTTTCGTCGGGTTTCTCGACACGACAAATTAATTGGTTTCCCTTTACATAGTTTTGAGCAGGATATTTTAGCAACACTTCTTCCCCATTCTCATCGATCCAAGAATCTTCGATTTGCGCATCTACTGTAAAATCGTCTGATCCTGTATATCGGTGCATCACTTTGATTCGGTTCACCTCCTTTAATGGCAATGAATCAAAAAATGCTTGATCTATGACTCGTCTTTGACGCCCCGGTCGCTGTCCAATCTCCGATTCGTAAATCACAAAATCTCCGCGCCATTCTCCTAGCAAAGAATTGTAAACATGGCGAAATTTTTCACTTGGTCCTTCTCCAGCCATCTTGACCACTTTCGGGGCAGATCTGGGCTGAACAACTGGCTCCGCTTCCTGACAAGTGGCACCTAAAACGAATATGTACAAAGCCAAAAAGCCCATACATTTCGATAATTTAATAATGGAAATGTATGGGCTTTTCAAAATACTAATATTTCTAAATTAATTACGCGCTTTCGTAAAGCAAATCACGGTATGCTTTTAACTCCTCACGGTTTGATGCATTGCGACGACCTTTCAATAACTCAACAAAGTATTCAAAGTCTGTCATATCTTCTTGCAACTCATCGTCTTCTTCAAAGTATTCAATTTCGAATGCTTCATTTTCTTCGATGTGCTCATAAGCCAAACGTAATACTTTCACCACTAAAGGATCTTTGTATTTGATAACTTCTGGTCGAATTCTTTTCAGTGCAATCACCACAGGCTCCCATTGGAAACCATCCGCTGCAAGCTGATTTTTCAATGCGAGAATATATTCGTCGGTCTTGTGTTCAATTTCTTCACTCATGGCTATTCATTTTCTCTATAACGTAAAAATTGCTTTCGGCTTTTACAGTCCCAAAGCTTTTTTCATCGTATCGCCAATAAATGCTGGTGATTCTACTACGTGAATCCCACAAGCTGCCATAATTTTCATTTTAGCTGCTGCTGTATCTTCTGCACCACCAACGATCGCACCGGCATGCCCCATTGTTCTACCTGCTGGAGCGGTTTGTCCCGCAATGAAGCCAACAACGGGCTTTGTTCCGTGATCTCTCACGTACTCAGCAGCATCCGCTTCCATAGAACCTCCAATTTCACCGATCATAATGATACCATCCGTGTCAGGATCTTCCATCAAAAGCTTAACAGCATCTTTTGTGGTTGTTCCTATGATCGGATCTCCTCCTATTCCGATACAAGTCGACTGACCCATACCCGCTTTGGTTACTTGATCAACTGCTTCATAAGTCAATGTACCCGAACGAGAAACGATTCCAATTCTACCCGGATTGTGGATAAAGCCCGGCATGATACCGACCTTAGCCTCTCCTGGTGTCATTACACCCGGACAATTAGGTCCCACTAAACGACAGTCTTTATCAGACAAGTAGGCTTTCACTTTCACCATGTCTTGTACTGGAATTCCTTCCGTGATACAAACAATCACTTTTATACCTGCAGAAGCTGCTTCCATCACTGCATCTGCAGCAAAAGCTGGAGGTACAAAAATAATCGAAACATCAGCTCCTGTTGCTGCCACAGCTTCATCAACTGTGTTGAAAACAGGTTTCCCTAAATGTTCTTGACCGCCTTTCTTTGGAGTTACTCCTCCAACAACTTGCGTTCCGTATTCAATCATCTGACCTGCATGGAAACTTCCTTCCGTTCCCGTGAAGCCTTGAACAATGATTTTTGAATCTTTATTTACCAGTACTGACATCGCTATTCAATCTATATATTAGTGTTAAAGCGCTCAAAAATACAACCTATACAGGACTGTCTAGGAAAATTTTGTGTGATCGGGTAAAAAGAAGCTGGGAAAGGCACATTCCCGGCAATAAATACTAGGCTTTACGGAGTTCTTGCAAAAACTTTGAAGCAAAAATGAACTCGTTCAAGAAGGCATTGTCACTGTGTAATATCTCGTCCTTACTTCCTTCCCATTCCTTCAGACCTTGGTTTAGGAAGGTCACTTGATGCCCCATTTCCATCACAGAATTCATGTCATGGGTATTGATAATGGTCGTAATGTTGTTTTCGATGGTAATTTCTGTGATCAGTTGATCGATCTTGATGGACGTCTTAGGATCTAGACCTGAATTAGGCTCATCACAAAAGAGATATTTGGGTTCTAAAACAATCGCTCTGGCAATTCCCACCCGTTTCATCATTCCACCACTTATCTCGGAGGGATATTTTTCGTTAGCTCCTTCAAGTCCTACCCTTTCCAGACACATATTTACCCGATTTTCCTTTTCCTTGGTAGTGAGCTTGGTAAACATATCGAGAGGAAATCGAACATTCTCCTCGGTGGTCATCGAGTCAAACAAGGCCGAGCCTTGAAAAAGCATCCCTATTTCTTGTCGGATAGGTTTTCGCACTGCCTTCGACATTTCACTGAAATTATTGTCTCCATACATCACTTTACCGCTGGTTACTTCAAATAGTCCGACCATACATTTCATCAGCACGGTCTTTCCTGATCCTGAAGAACCGATGATCAAAGAGCACTTACCTGCGTCGAAAGTGGTAGAAATGCCCTTAAGCACCTCTACTTCTCCAAAGGACTTTCGAATGTCGACCAACTGAATCACAATAAGAGCTTTGCAAGGAAGAAATCTGATACCAAAATAAGGATAGAACTGTTTACTACTGCTCTAGTACTTGCTTGCGCAATTTCCAAAGCTCCTCCTTTCACGTAATATCCTTGATAACAAGAAACGCTGGAAACAATAAAAGCAAATACAACAGCTTTTATTAGCATCATTACTACATTGAATGGCACAAACCAGTAACTCAAACCTCGAATATAATCTGAAGGTGGTATACTGCTTCCCAAAGTAGCTATATAACCCCCAAATATTCCTAGTGCAGCAGCTAAAATGACCAACAAAGGAAACATAAGCATAGCTGCAATGATCTTTGGTCCTACGAGATAAGAAATGGTATTTACACCCATTATGTCTAAGGCATCAATTTGCTCACTAGAGCGCATACTTCCCAATTCGGAAGCTATATTAGAACCCACCTTTCCTGCTAGCATAAGTGCTGAAAGGGTTGGCGCTAATTCAATAATCATACTGTCTCTAAGAATGTATCCTATATAGTACTTGGGTACAAAAGACATTTCCAGTTGATAGGAAAACTGAACCGCAGTCACAGCACCGATGAAAAGCGCAATAACACTGATGATAATGAGCGAGCCCACTCCAATATCATTCATTTGCCTCATGGTTTCCTTGTAGTACATAGACCAACGTTCGGGCGCAGAAAAAATCTGCCCGATCATCATCACATACTTACCAAGATGGTATAAGGAATTCATAGAAGGACAAATTTATACAAATTTGCGGGCTGCTGGATGAAATAACTGGTAAAGCCGAAAATCCCTCCCTCCCCTCGTGCAAACTTGCATTCTCATTTATTAACAAATGCCAATCCTTAAAAGCAATGTTTTTGGGAAGCCCCTGAATAGACCCTACCTTTGCGCACAAATTGAATCGGATGAAAATCGAGCAAATTTATACGGGCTGTCTAGCACAAGGTGCTTATTACATTACTTCTGAAAGTGAAGCGGTCATTATTGATCCTTTGAGAGAAGTGCAGCCGTATATCGATCGAGCTACTAGAGATGGAGTGAAGATCAAATACATTTTCGAGACTCATTTTCATGCAGACTTTGTTAGTGGCCATGTCACGCTGTCCGAAAAAACGGGCGCTCCTATCGTTTATGGACCTCAGGCGAATCCGCAGTTTGAGCACATTTCAGCTATCGATGGACAAGTATTCGAAGTCGGCAATGTGAGCTTAACTGTTTTGCATACGCCTGGCCATACCATGGAAAGTTCGACCTACTTATTAAAGGACGCAGAAGGAAAAGAAATAGCCATTTTTACAGGCGATACTTTGTTTCTAGGAGATGTTGGAAGGCCTGATTTGGCCCAAAAGGCAGATGACATGACGCAAGAGGATTTGGCAGGGCTATTATATGAAAGTTTGCGTAATAAAATAATGAAACTTCCTGATTCCGTGACTGTGTACCCTGCGCATGGAGCCGGTTCTGCTTGTGGCAAGAACATGATGAAAGAAACGGTAGACAGTTTAGGGAACCAAAAGAAAATGAATTACGCCCTTCGTGCAGATATGAGCAAGGAAGAGTTCATTGCAGAAGTAACTGAAGGTTTACAAGCTCCTCCAGCTTATTTCCCTCTAAATGTTCAGATGAACAAAGAAGGCTACGAATCAATTGATGATGTTTTAGCCTCAGGTACACAAGCTTACGAGCCGCTTGCTTTTTATGAGCTCGCTAAGGCAAAGGAAGCGATTGTATTGGACGTAAGATCCGTTGAAGCTTTCAAAAATGGACACATTCCTGGATCGATTTTTATAGGCTTAGATGGAAGTTTCGCTCCTTGGGTCGGCGCTTTAGTTGTTGATGTTCAGCAGCCACTTTTACTGGTTTGTCCAGAAGGTCGTGAAGAAGAGGCAGTCACTCGATTAGCTCGTGTAGGATTTGACCAGACCTTGGGTTATCTCAAGGGTGGTGTGAAAGCTTGGGAAGCTGCCGATCAATTTATTGATACCCTAGAAACCATTACTGCCGAAGAAATGGAAAAATCTCTAGGAGCTTCCACGATTCCTATTTTAGATGTACGCAAACCTGGCGAATACAATGCCGATCATTTACCAATGGCTCAACACATTCCTTTGAGTGAACTATCGAACCGCGTAGGAGAAATTCCCGATACGGATCGCTTCTATATTCACTGTGCCGGTGGTTATCGCTCCGTCATTGCCTCTTCAATTTTGAAAGCAAGAGGACATCATAATATGGTGGATGTAATAAAAGGATACGCAGGCATTAAGAAAACGAATTTGGAAAGAAAGACCTCTGCTTGTTCAGTCTAATACAACTAAAATTCGGCAGACTTACAATATCATGGGATAGTGCAGTCTATAATTGAACCATACTCGAATGTCGTAGAATCTGAAATCATTCATTTGCAAATTCGTCGAAATAAAAATCTATCAATTGAAGGTCCATATTTACTAAATCCTGTAATCTTGAAACTTCATTTCGATACTCTTTCGTTCTAATTTTTGCTGCTCCACGTTTATCCATAGCTGCTCTAGCATATTTGCATGATTTAAAGTCTTTACTTAAAGTGTGGGTCAATCCATTATGCATAATTGAAAAAGGCACTATCTTTTTGCTATTGGGACGGATAGTTTTCAGTTGACTTATTAATTTCTTCAACAA
>CALFBW010000176.1 GCA_937951415.1 uncultured Chitinophagales bacterium
CAAAGTAAATTAATTCCTAGAAAATCTTCCCCACTGAAACATCAAACTACTGACAGCGCGAATTACAAAACTGGCAAATCAAGGGCAATTGATCGCCGTCAAATCTCTTATCTTCGATTTTCTGAACCAAAACAGGACAGTCGTAGAAATACCTTTTCAAAGAAGTCCTTGACTGTAAGTGTTGTTCCACTTTTAATGCTCCATTCCCCTTTTGTAAAACGAGTGTTCTGATATACGATCCATCAGAATAACCTTTTCGATAATGGATGAAAATTTTTACTGCTCCATCATAAGAAAGTCGAAAAAACATATGGCTCTCTGATGAAATAACCCCTCCCACTTGCGGTGCTTTTCTTGATAATAGTCTTGTAGTCGAAAAACCATAGGTGAATCGAATCTCTTCTGCATCATTTGGTCTCAGTTTCTTTTTATTACCCTCCTTGTCAATATATTTTACTTTGTATTGTAATTTATGCCACTTTATTTCTCCAGAATAAGTGGTTGGCAAATCAAATATCACGTCAACAATAGTATCATTAAAAACTATTTGCCCTTCAAACTCCTCAGCTGAGAGATCGACAAATGTCAACATAATCAATAATACCAGTCCAACTATCTGCTTCATCTTTAACACCTTATATTTTGATCGCAAGATCACTCTTAATTATTAGAAACACATTCAACTAATTAGTAATAAAAAAACGAGCAGTAACGCCATAGTGATCACTCAAGTCTAGCTTTTCGCCTTTGTACATTTTCCAAGGTCGAATAATCTTTTGCTCTAATTGCACACAATTACCACCATCATTACGAAACAAAACATAATCCAGTTGCTCATGCTTGTAGGAGTATTCATCAAAAACCCAATGATTGCCTACATCAAATGTAAAAGGCGCCGGATCATCCAGTTCTACAACTTCAGCATTTATTAACTCCAAAAAGCGAGCATACCAGTCGTTATGGCTCCGAGGAACATTAAAGTCTCCTCCCAAAATCACTGGAATTCCTTCCTTCGCTCTGCGATCAATCAAAGCACGCATTTGCTGCAATTGAGCTTCTCTTGCCGCTTGAGCTTTATCACTGTGCTGCGATTGCATGTGTGTCCCCAAAAATTGAAAAGTGTGCACATCTTTTACAATTTCCGCCCAAACAGCCCCCTTGGTTGATAAACCATCAAAACCCACACTTTCCTCGAAAAATATCACTTCCTGATCTACAATAGGGTACTTACTCAATAATAAAAGACCGTTCGTCCCTTTGAATATTTTTCCTCTTTTCGTCTTTGGAACAACTTGATATGGATACTTCTCCAACAAAGCCTTTTTGATCTTCCGGCAAAGTGGCTTAGCGAAAACCTCCTGTAAAATCACAACATCGTAATCTGTCTCATCGCGCAAGTACTCAATGATCCATCGAGCCCGCTTTCCTTGTTTCAAACGCAAAAACTTGGTAAAAGGAGAAAACAGGCGCGGTAATAGTTCTGTATTGTAAGTCAATACAGAAAGTTCAGTGCCTTGCACTTGATCTGGAACTCTCTGGTTCTGCTCGTAAACTGGAGCAGTATTTAAGCTCTGAAAACTGCATATCACAACTAGAATAGATGCAATTGCTAAGGCTTTTAATGAATAAACGACAGGGTAAAACGACACTAGAAATTTTTTAATATAAGCTAAAAACGAAGTGCATAACTTTCCATTATTAAATGCGCTACCTTTGCAGCCGTTTTCAGACTAACAAAGATGAGTACACTAAGAAATATTGCGATTATCGCACACGTCGATCACGGCAAGACCACATTGGTAGACAAGATGCTACTGGCAGGTAGCCTATTTAGCGATCACGAAAATCCTGGTGAGCTCATCATGGATAGTAATGATCTCGAACGGGAGCGTGGAATCACCATTCTAGCAAAGAATGTTTCCGTTAAATGGAAAGGCGTAAAGATAAACATTATCGACACCCCTGGTCACGCCGATTTCGGTGGCGAGGTAGAGCGCGTGCTCAACATGGCTGATGGTGTTTTGCTATTGGTAGATGCCTTCGAGGGCCCTATGCCGCAAACCCGTTTTGTATTGCAAAAAGCACTAGAGCTTGGATTAAAGCCTATTGTTGTGGTCAACAAAGTTGATAAGGAAAACTGTACACCAGAAGAGGTGCACGAAGCAGTCTTCGAATTGATGTTTAACTTGGATGCCACGGAAGAACAATTAGACTTCCCTGTGGTATACGGTTCAGCGAAACAAGGTTGGATGAGCGAAGACTGGAAAAAGCCAACGGAAGACATCAGCTACCTTTTGGATACCGTTGTTGAGCAAATTCCTTCTCCTCCACAAAACGAGGGAACTCCACAGATGTTAATCACTTCTCTAGATTACTCGAACTATACGGGACGAGTTGCTATTGGACGTATTCATCGTGGAAGCTTCAAAGTAGGGCAGCGCGCTTCATTGATGAAAAGAGATGGAACCGTTGCCAACGAAAAAATCAAAGAAATCTACACCTTCGAAGGAATGGGCAAATCGAAAGCAGAAACGGTTTCTGCTGGAGAAATTTGTGCATTAGTAGGTTTGGAAGGGTTTGAGATTGGAGATACGGTTGCCGATCCTGAAAACCCAGAAGCAATGAAAGCCATTGCCATCGATGAACCTACAATGAGTATGTTGTTCACGATCAATGACTCTCCTTTCTTCGGACAAGAAGGAAAGTTCGTTACTTCTCGCCACATCTACGAGCGCCTAGAAAAGGAGCTAGAGAAAAACTTAGCATTGCGTGTCGAAAAAACGGAAGCTGCTGACTCTTTCCGTGTATTTGGTCGTGGTGTTTTGCATTTGTCTGTTTTGATTGAAACCATGCGCCGTGAAGGATATGAGTTGCAAATCGGACAGCCACAAGTAATCCTCAAAGATGTTGATGGCGAGCGCTGTGAGCCTTTCGAGGATTTAACCATCGACCTTCCGGAAAGTGTTTCTGGTAAAGCCATCGAATTGGTGACCAAGAAAAAAGGAAACATGGTATCCATGGAGCCAAAAGCGGATCGAATGATTTTGAAATTCGAAATCCCTTCAAGAGGAATCATCGGTTTGAGAAACAACATCTTGACAGCAACCGCTGGACAAGCCATCATGGCGCACCGTTTTGTTGGTTTCAAACCATACAAGGGCCCTATCCCAGGACGTCAAAACGGTTCTCTAATTAGCCACGAAAACGGAAAAAGCATTCCTTACAGTTTGCACAACCTACAAGACCGCGGTAAGTTCTTTATTGATGCCAATGTAGATGTTTACGAAGGACAGGTGATTGGAGAAAATTCGAAGCCAGGTGATTTGGTAATAAATGTTACCAAGACCAAAAAGCTATCGAACATGCGTTCTGCTGGATCGGATGACAAAATGAAAATTGCACCGCCGATCAAATTCTCTTTAGAAGAGGCTTTGGAGTATATCCAAGGAGATGAGTATGTAGAGGTAACTCCTGAGTCGTTGCGTATCAGAAAAATGCACTTAAAAGAGCACGATCGCAAAAGAGTAAGAAATGCTGCAAAGTAATTAGAAAACAATCCCTAATGCAAAGCCGTGTTCAACGTTACGAGCAGTGGTTTTGCTTAATATTCAATTAAAATTTATTCAATGTCTATCAATCTACTCGAGTTACTGCAAAACCAAATGGGAGCAGGTACTATTGGTAAAATCAGTGGCTTATTAGAAACCGACGAAAGCACCACTCAAAAAGCAGTAGGAGCAGTAAGCTCTTCACTTTTAGGAGGAATGCTGACAAAAGCTTCAACATCAGGTGGCGCTAATGCACTTTTCGATCTTTTCAGTAAAGGAGGGCACGATGGAAGCGCACTTAAGGATGTAAGTGGTCTTTTAAACGGTGATGAAAAAACAGAGTCTCTTGTTACACAAGGAAATGGCATTCTCGATATGGTCTTGGGCAATCGTCTTGGAAACATCGTGGATATGGTTTCTAGTACTGCAGGCATCGGCAAAACAGCCTCATCTGGCCTCTTAGGAATGATGGCGCCGCTTTTAATGGGTGTAATCGGTAAGCAAGTAAAGGATCAAAAGCTCGATGCTGGAGGTTTGTCTAGCTTGTTGATGAGCCAGCAAGACCACTTAGCGAAAGCTGCTCCTAGCGGTTTAGCTAACGTATTAGGTATAAGCAGCTTTGCTGGTATTGCAGGTGATTTGTTCGGCACTGGTAAAAAAGCAGTAAGCGGAACAATGGACGCTGGTAAAAACATCGTTGGCGGTGCTGCTGATCTTGGTGGCAAAGTTGTTGGCGGAACAGTTGACGCTGGTAAAAACATCGTGGGCGGTGCTGCCGATTTAGGCGGTAAAGTTGTTGGTGGAACGGTTGATGCTGGTAAGAACATCGTAGGTGGAGCTGCTGATCTAGGCGGTAAAGTTGTCGGCGGAATCGGAAATGCTGGTGGAAAAGTTGTTGGTGGAGCGGCCGATTTAGGTGGCAAAGCGGTTGGAGCGGCCGGAGAAGCGGCTTCTACAGGATTGGGCTGGTTAAAAGCTTTAATCCCACTTTTATTACTAGGTGTTATTGGCTTGTTTGCTTGGCAAATGTGTGGTCAAAAAGTGACCGAGACAGCGGGAAGCGTTGTTGATACAACTAAAAATGTTGCAGGATCTGCTGTTGATGCTACCAAAAACGTTGCTGGATCTGCAGTTGATGCTACCAAAAATGTTACGGGTGCTGCTGCAGGAGCAGTCGGATCGGCAGTTGATGCTACTAAAAATGCTGCAGGTGCAGCAGTTGATGCTACTAGCAACGCTGCGGGAGCAGCTGCAGGTGCTGTTGGATCTGCCGTAAAAGGAATGGCTGGATTCTTCGGATTAGACAAACTAGGATCTTGGTTGAAAGACCCCGCATCTAAGGTTGGACAATCGTTCTTGTTAGACAAAGTCACTTTCGCAACTGGGTCTGCAAACTTAGCAGGAACTTCAAATGCACAATTGACGGAAATTGCAAATATTTTGAAAGCAAATCCTGGAGTGCACATCCAGTTGGAAGGGCACACTGACAACACTGGCAATGCAGCAAAAAACAAGACCTTGTCTCAACAAAGAGCAAATTCAGCAATGAAATTCTTGGTCGGAAAAGGCATTGATGCAAAACGCATGAAAGCGGTAGGATTTGGAGCAGACAAGCCTCATACTACTAATGATACCAAAGAAGGGCGAGCGAAAAACCGTCGTACAGAAATGAGAATTACAAAGAAGTAATTCGTTTTAGAATAGTACCTAAAGGCCACTCGATTTCGAGTGGCCTTTTTTCGTCGGGCAGGGGTCTAGTATGGGTTTATCGCCATAAACTGTATGGGTTTATCGACATAAACTGTAAGGGTTTATCGCAATAAA
>CALFBW010000177.1 GCA_937951415.1 uncultured Chitinophagales bacterium
TAAAAGCAGGATCAACGTGATTGGTGAATTCGTGTGCAAGGTAAAAAGGAAGGACAACGACTTTTCCTCCTGGCTTCAAAACGCGCTGCATATCCTGAAAAAGTAAACTGTCCGCATCGTTTTCAAAATGCTCTAAGGAGCAATGGAGCGTTGCCGCATCAATGCTGTTATCTGCTAAGGGAAGATTTCCTGCAGAACCACCAATTCGATCTCCGTTTATTCCATCGGGATAAATGAGATCTTGCTGATAAGTTTCTTTGCAGCCAAAAAGCTTGCGAACGATCTTATAGAAAGGCGAAGTGCAAGCAGCCACATCCATGAAAACAGTGTCGGGCTGGAAGTCAATAATCTCTGTGGTAACGTAATGCTCTAAAGTCTTTTCAATAAAGTTTTGAGCAGTATCTAAGCCACCACCATAATAGGATTCGGGATAGCCCGCAGCTTTCACATATTGGTGATAGGCAGCTACATTTATTCGATGCTTTTTTACGGGTACACCGGAGGCAATAAAGTCGGCTTCGAGTTGATCATCCAGCGCTTTATTCTCCAAGTGTTCGAGGGAGATGTGGCCATAAGCCACCTTCTTGCCGTTCTTTTCCTTGGTTAAAAACGGATTCAAGGGAATGCTCTTGTACAAGAGATCATGCACCCCACGGTAAACAGGCTTGATTAAAGTCTTAATCACTCCCTAAAGGTATGTTGTTCTATTAAATCTTGCGCGAAATACCTCCTAGCGGTACAAACTGCCTTTTGCAGCTTTCACGACCTCACTTACCTTTGGTAAATAGGCCTCTACAAGGGTAGGAGCGTAAGCCACAGGAGTATCAGCGCCGTTGATACGCATCACAGGATAATCCAAGTGATCAAAGGCACGGAATTGTACTACATGACTCAATTCAGAAGAGATCGCACTAAAGGGTGGTGCTTCTTCCACAATAATCAAACGATTCGTTTTCTTCACAGAATTGATTACCGTATCGTAATCCATCGGGCGAATGGTCCGCAAGTCAATCACTTCCGCTTCAATGCCTTCTTTGGCTAATTCTGCAGCAGCCTCTAAAGCTACTTTCATCATTTTATTCCAAGCAACAATCGTTACATCTGATCCCGCGCGCTTTACATCAGCCACGCCAATCGGAATCAAGTATTCCTCTTCGGGCACTTCTCCCATATCTGAATACATCACTTCCGATTCCATGAAAACTACTGGGTCTTCGTCTCGGATCGCAGACTTCATTAAACCTTTCGCATCGTAGGGATTCGAAATAGAGATGACTTTCAAGCCAGGTACATGCGCATACATGTACTCATAACTGTTCGAGTGCGTTGCTGCTAACTGTCCCGCCGTACCGTTGGGTCCACGAAACACAATAGGGCAACCGTATTGACCACCCGACATTTGCAGCATCTTAGCAGCAGAGTTGATGATTTGATCCGAGGCAAGCAAAGCAAAGTTCCAAGTCATAAATTCCACAATCGGTCTAAGTCCATTCATGGCAGCTCCAACACCAATTCCAGCAAAACCCAATTCGGCGATCGGCGTATCAATGACACGTTTCTCCCCAAATTCATCAAGCATTCCTTGACTTACTTTGTAGGCTCCGTTGTATTCTGCAACTTCCTCTCCCATCAAGAAAACACGTTCATCGCGTCTCATCTCTTCCGACATGGCCTCGCGGATGGCCTCTCTCATTCTGATTTTTCTCATGCTACGAATTGAATGACTTTGAAGTCGCAAAAATAGCACCTGAAAGGCTAAAGAAGAGGGTATTGTCGAATAATATGAGCCTCAAAGGCTACTTAAAGAGACAAGCATAACTTTATATGCCCTAGATTTTCGAATTTATTAGCTTCTCGAAGGGCTTTTGAATATAAATGGTGAAAAAGTCGCAATTTCAATCTTGAATGATGAGCATCGAAAAACAAGTACAGGCGCATATGAATCGTGCCTGTTTCTATCAGAAAGGACAAACCATCTTGGTAGCTGTGAGTGGAGGACTAGATAGCATGGTCTTGTGCCACTTACTCGCGCACTTGGAAATTCCTTTTGGTATGGCGCACATGAATTATCAATTACGGGGCGAAGAGTCAGAGGGAGATGCGCAATTTGTGAAGACTTGGGCTAAAGATCATTCGATTCCCTATTTTGAGAAACGTCATGATATGGCGGGAGAAGCGGGCAATTCTGTTCAGATGGAAGCACGGACAGCTCGCTACCAATGGTTGGAATCGCTGCGTCTTGAACATCAATACGATTGGATTGCGACAGGACATCACGCGGATGATTCGCTAGAAACGATGCTCCTGCAATTTACGCGGGGAATGGGCTTGGCAGCTTGGTCGGGCATTCGTCCACAAGCGGGAAGAATCATTCGCCCTTTACTGATTTTTAGCCGAGAGGATTTACGGGCTTATGTGGAGGAAAAGGATATCAGTTTTCGCGAAGATAGCAGCAATGCGACCGATCACTATCGCAGAAACAAGATTCGTCATCATGTGGTTCCTGTTTTGAAAACAATGAATCCTTCCTTGCTAAAGACCTTTTTGTCGAATGCTGATTTGGTGGCAGATTACCAATACCTCAGCAAAGAATTGTTTATTAAGTACAAAAAGAAATGGCTAAAAACCAAGAAGGGCTACTGGGAGATTCCCTTGAAAAATATTCAGCGCCATCCTGCTGCTTCCACGATCCTTTTCGAACTATTGAAGGATTTCGATTTTAAACCAACAGTAATCCGCTCCATTTATGAAGCGGCCTTAGGGGAAACGTCCGGACAAGTTTTTCACTCCACTTCGCACCGACTTATGCGCGAACGAATGCATTTGGTAATTGCAAAGCAAGCCTCAGAGGAAAATGATTTTTACATAGTTGAAAAAGAGGATAAAAAGGTGGTCATTAAGGATTATCATTTGAACTTTGAGGAGAAGAGATCCGAGACTTATGCTCCTGAAAGTTACGATGCTGTAGCCTTGTTAGCCATTGATAAAATCAGTTTTCCCTTGACCATTCGCAGAAAGAAGGACGGAGATTATTTTTATCCCAAGGGTTTACTAAAGGCTTCGGGGAAGCCAGGCAAGAAAAAGCTCAAGAATTATTGTCACGATCAAAAGATGAGCGTTTTAGACAAGGAAAATCTTTGGTTGCTCTGTGATGCGGAAGGGCATATTTTATGGCTCATCGGTCATCGACAAGATCAGCGATTTATTGCCGATTCTTCTGCTCGTCGAATTTTGCGGGTTAAAATAAAAAAGCGTTCTACGTAGAAAGTAGAGCAAGTTATTTATTGCTAAATGCTCGTAAGTTTTCTAGGAAGAAAACCACCATCCAGAGCATGAGAAATCCGTAGAAAAAATCTTCTACGGGAATGGTGAAACAGCGATAATTTAGGATGGCTTCTGAGCTGTACCAAACTATGGCTTGCTCTGTTGCGCTTCCAGTGAGAATTCCATTTACGATTAAGAAAGGGAAAATAGAAATAAGGTAAGCAGTTAAGAACTGACCTCTGATTTTTAGTTTGCTAAAATTGCTTGCAGTAATAAATAAACCTAGCAATAAAAAATTCCAGAAAGTATAAGCTTGATCGATGTGTAAAATAGAAACCATCAATGCCGCTAGCCCCAACAAGGCGAAGCACAATTTGGCCCTTCGTTCTTCTAAGAATGGAAAGCGGTAAGCTTTAGCGACTTCATAAATAAATGCACAGGCAAAGGGAATACAAATAAAAAAGAGCCATTCTTCAATGGGCAAATTTAAAATGCTTATTCCAGTCAAGTAATCGGGATTAAAACCCCAATGTCCTTGTATGGTAAAATAAATGTCCCAGGGAATAAAAAGGGCCATCATTCCAGCGATTGCAGGAAACAAGTATTTCCAGCTACGAAAGAATGCGACTTTTTTATCGAAACTCAGCAATAATGGAATGGAGATAACTGCTAGGTTAATCCATAAATAGAGCCAGCTCAAGTTTTGATTCTTTTGGAGGTTCTCAATGCTTCCTTGTAATATTTGAACGGCACTAGGAGCATTCCGAAGCATTCGCCATCTTCCTTGCCCAAATGTTTGTGGTGCATTTTATGCGCCTTTCGAATAGCTCGAACGTAGAAATTATTCCAGCGAGTAAAATACTTGAAGCGCTGATGAATGATTACATCGTGTGTTACAAAATAGGCGAACCCATAACAGGCAATCCCGAGGCCGATCCAAAAGGGGATAGGGTATTTAAAAAGGCTTCCTAGGAAAATACAAAGGAAACTGGGGAAAGCAAATATCATAAAGAAGGCATCGTTCTTTTCGAAGAAGCCCGGCGTTTTTACATGATGGTCTTCGTGAAGGAACCAAAGTAAACCGTGCATGATGTACTTATGGGTAAACCAAGCCACGAATTCCATCGCGCAAAAAGTAAGGAAGATGATTAGTATGCCCATTTAGAGAATTAAAAGTAATCCGAAAAACAATACTTGACTAGCGAGCCAGTAAGATGCTAGCCTGTTTTTATTTGGAACTTTGCCCAAAAAGAAGACCGTACTAAGTAATAAACTGAAAACAGCCCAAGCCAAGAAGTTGGTGATGGGCGGCTCTTTGGCAGCCCAAGTCCAAAAGTCATAGTTTATGGCGATGGGTTCAATCATTAAATCGAGACCAAGCATAATAGCTGCAGCTACAGTAATATTTATTGCAATGTTCTTGGTATAATTAGAAACTAAGCTAGCAGCTGCCACAATCATTCCCCACCAGAGTCCGCCCATCATTATGGGAACGGAAAATAGTTTGATGCCTAAAGTGTCACCGTATTCATATGCTCCAAATGGAAAGCCGGTGTGAACGCCAAGAATTTCTATAGCCATACCAGCGATGAAGGCAAAAAAGGCAAACAAATACCAGTTTCGATTTTTACTTTCTTGTCCCCACCATAGTATTATTAAGCTGATGAATAAATTAAGCGGGGTAAGGGCCGCGAACAGCAATAGGTAATCCGATTTGTAGCCCCAAACTCCTACCAGGTGAAGAATCAGCATAAAGATGCCAAGTGTGTGTGTTTTTTTATTGCTAGGCATTTTTTTGTGCCTTTTTATTCGCAACAATATCTGCTACAATTTTTGCAGAATGTAAACACAGTGGAATTCCTCCTCCCGGGTGAACAGAGCCCCCACAGAAATAGAGATTTTCTAAGGGCGAAAGATTAGAATGACGTGTGAAGGCCGAAAGCATTTCGTTCGAAGCGGCTCCGTACAAAGCCCCTTGCCACGAGCTGGTGTTTTTTTCTAATAAATGAGGGTCTAGGATTTCCTCACAAATAATATGCTGTTCAATTTCTTTTCCTAGGATGTTTTCTAGCTTTTGAATTACCGATTTTTTGATCTTTGCTGTTTCTTTGCGCCAATCTTTTTCCGTATTTGCGGGCAAGTTGATCATGACAAACCAGTTCTCCGAATTTCCGGGCGCATCACTTGGAGTCTTCTTAGCGCTGATGTTTACATAAATGCTTAAATTATCAACGAGTAAATTCCCGCGTTCTAATTCTTGAAACTCTTTTTTATAGTCATCGGAAAAGAAAATATTGTGCAAGTCCAATTCTGGGAATTGCCTATTTATTCCCCAGTAAAAAACCATGGCAGAAGTAGAAAGCTCTTTTTTAAAGAGGTTTTTGTTTGTTGGTAAATTGCCTAATAAATGTTGGTAGGTACTTCGCACATCCGCATTGGAAACGATGATGCCCGCCTGGTGTTCTTGACCTTTGCTTTTAATTGCAACGGCTTTTCCTGATTCGTGAATGATCTCTTCTACAGCTGCGCCCAAATGAAAAACAACTCCAATCTCCTTTGCTAATTTATGTAAGGCTTTAGCAATGGAGTAAATTCCTCCCTTAGGGTAATAAGCGCCACTGCCATGTTCGAGGTCAGCGATTAAGCTGAGAATTCCTGGAGCCCGATAGGGATCGGAGCCATTGTAAGTAGCAAAACGATCGAAAACACGTTGGGTTTTGCTGTCTTTGAAACGTTTTGCATGTACGTCGTGCATGCTTTTATTCAGCTGCAATTTACTCAACATCTTCAGCGCCTTAAATGGGTTGAGTTTCTTGAAGCGCTTTGCTTTCTCTACACTTTGTTCCAAAATTAAAGGCGAAGCAAAGTCATTTATTTCTTTACAATTTTTTAAATGCCTTAAAACAGCCTTTTCGTCGTCTTTCGTTTTTTGCGCAATTTCTGCTGCGAGTTTTTCCGAATTGCAAAAACCATCTAAAACAGTTCCATCACTGAAGTGATACCGACAGGCTTTTTCTAGTTTTTCGTAGGAAAAGTAATCACGTGGGTTCTTGTCGGCAGCAACAAATAAATCATCGACTAATTCAGGCAGCGTAAACAACGACGGTCCTTTGTCAAATCGGAAACCCTTGATTTCAAAGGCAGACATTTTTCCTCCGATGTAATGATTGGCTTCGAAGATGTGCACAGCATAGCCTAAAAGCTGTAGACGTATAGCCACAGCAATGCCCGCAACACCGCTTCCGATGACTATTGCCTTTTCCTGCACCATTCGATTAGCTCGCCTTTTGGATGTCGTGGATTTTTACCGCCGCTGTTCGCTTTTCGGGTAAACTAGGACGCGCGAATCGAGATTGCAACCAAGTCTTAAGGAATAAATAATATTTCTTGCCATCTGAAACGCGCACACGTTCTGTCAATATTTTATCTGCAGGGAGTGCTTTGATTTTTAAGAACAAAGCATAGTAATAAGTATAAGCGAGATAAACGCCTAAAAATGCTTTTTCGGGAAGACCCAAAATGCCTCGCAAAGCATCGTCAAAATCATTTTGAATGTCTTGTTCAATTTGTGTTTTGCTGAACTCGTCAAATCTCCTCAGATCCACTCCTGGGAAATAGCAGCGTCCTAGAATTTCATAGTCTGCTTTTATGTCCCTTAAGAAATTAATTTTTTGAAAAGCAGCTCCTAACTTTCGTGCATCGCTTTTTAGTCGATGAAAAGTGATTTGATCTCCTTCCACAAATACATATAAACACATCAATCCCACCACTTCAGCAGAACCATCAATGTAGGTTTCGTAGGTTTCAAGATCATAATTCTTTGGATCGAGATCCATTTCCATACTCTTGAAGAAAGACTCTATTAATTGTGGATCTATTCCGTATTCGTTTACAACCCGTTGAAAACTGTTTAAAATTGGATTTAGACTAATACCTTCTTCTATTGCTTGGTAGGTATCGGCTTTAAAACGTGCTAATAAATCTCTTTGTTGAAATCCCTCGAAACTATCTACAATTTCATCGGCTGCTCTGACGAGACCGTATATGCTGTAAATATCTTCATGGAAATCTTTGTGCAAACATTTAATGCCCATGCTGAATGAAGTACTGTAAGTTAAGGTGATGCTTTTGCTACAGTCTTGTGATATTTTATCGAAGAGTGCTTTCATTTTGCTAAGAGTTTAGATACTTCACGAGCAACCACTTCTCCTGAAATAATAGAGGGAGGAACTCCTGGGCCCGGTACTGTCAACTGGCCAGTGTAAAAGAGGTTCTTTATCTTTTTACTTTTTATTGAAGGCTTTAAAATAGCAGTTTGTTTTAGTGTATTTGCCAAACCGTAGGCATTTCCTTTGAAACTGTTGTATTCGCTTTTGAAATCTTTGTAAGCAAACGATCGCTTATATACAATTGAATCACGCAGTTTTTGCCCGATACGTTCTTCTAGCCGCCCGAGAATTTGCTCAAAATATTTATCTCTAATCTCCTCGCTGTCTACAATTCCTGGGGCAACTGGAATGAGCAAAAACATATTTTCACAACCAGAAGGGGCAACGGAAGGATCCGTTTTCGAAGTAACCGAAACGTAGAACAAAGGATCGGAAGGCCATTGTGGATCGGTGTAGATTTCATGGCTGTGCTGCACAAAATCGGTGTCAAAGAATAAATTGTGATGCAGTAGCTCTTTTACTTTTTTATTTATTCCTACATAATACAAAAGACAGGAGGGAGCCATGCTTCTTTTATTCCAGTATTCTTCGTTGTATCGTCTGTATTCTTTTGGTAATAAATGTTGTTCTACATGATGATAATCTGCACCACCAATGACAGCATCGGCTTGGTGGAAACCTTTATCCGTCAGCACGCCGGTGGTGTTCTTGTTTTCCACTTTTATTTCCGTAGCAGCTTCATTTAGGTGAATTTTCACGCCTTGCTTTTCGGCAATGCTCACCATGGCCTCAATGATTTTGTGCATGCCGCCCATAGGATACCAAGTACCCAGAATCATGTCGGCATAATTCATTAAACTGTAAAGGGCAGGAGTGTTTTTCGGAATCGCTCCTAGAAATAAAACGGGAAATTCGAGGAGTTTTATTAAAACAGGATGACTGAAATACTTCCGAATGTGGTCATGCATCGATTGGAACAACTGCAATCGAAAAGCATCTTTGGCAATGCGTATGTCTAAAAACTCTGTAATGGAAGTACTGGGTTTGTACACAAATTCATCAATTCCAACGCGGTACTTGTAGGCGGCTTCTTCTAAGAATTTTCGCAATTTTAGGCCGGCTCCTTCTTCGTAAGATTCGAAAAGCGCTTCTAGTTCCTCTGGAGCTGCTGCTAGGTCCGCACTAAGCGCATTTTCTAAATAAACGCGATAAGAAGGATCAAGACGCACCAGTTCGTAGAAGTCTTTACGCTCATGTCCAAAGGCTGCAAAATACTTATCAAATATATCAGGCATCCAATACCAGCTTGGACCCATATCGAAGGTGAATCCTTCTGCGGAAAATTTGCGGGCTCTGCCACCTGCACTTTCGTTTTTCTCAATGATACTTACTTCATAGCCATCTTTCGCTAGAAAACTGGCGGCAGAAAGTCCGGCGAAACCGGCACCGATAATGACTATTTTTTTCTTCATGAGACTAAGCTTTAACGGCTTAGTCTATTCATTGTTTAATCGAAATTCCATTTATTACCAAATAAAAAGAACAACAGCTAAGAGCAATCTTGCTAAAAAATTAGTGTACTAATATTTTTTGATGACTTTTTGCACCCTCTATAACCAGCTGCAAGAAGTAAATGCCTGGCACTAAACGATTGGTAGAAATGCTTTGGCCGTTTTGTGTTTCTAGAACTTCAATTTGCATTGACTGTCCTGTTTGATTAAATAACTTGATTTCGGTTGAATTATTAGACAAATTTATTAGCTGAAGATTTTGTCCTTGCAATACTGGATTCGGAAATATCTGCCAGTTATTCGTCTTATTTTCTAATCCACTCGCAACAATAGAAAAATTGTAAGTAGACGAACAGCCATTGGCATCGATCATCAAAACACTGTGATCCCCTACTTCAAAGCTGTTAGAATTTTCATTGCCGCTACTTCCATCTGACCACTCAAATGTGTACGGAGCTTGTCCGCCCGTGGGAGAGAGTGTAATAGATTCATTCACAATGTCAGCATTTGCTGAAATTTCACTAACTCCTTCCACAATCGTGAATTCGTAGCGGATACTGTTATCAGCTTCGTCGCTGACTAAAACTCCGTAGCTTCCGGGGCTTAAGTTATTGATGAAAGAAGTAGATTCTCCAGTATCCCATTGGTAAGTGGTAGAACCTGTTCCTCCAAGCAAGGTTCCCAGATTGATGAAGCCATTATTGTCTCCTTCGCAAGCAATTTGCGTAATTGTTTGAAAGCTCAAACCTAAAACCGTGATCGTTTGTGTACTGTTACAGTTTTGACTGTCGAATGTGATGATTTCGTAGCTAGAACCAGCTGCTAATTCCAAAGGCCAGTTTTGTACCTCTGCTCCATCCACGCTGTAACTATAAGGAGCACTTCCTCCTGAATTGTTCACAACTAAATCACCATTGAGTCCTTGGTTAATAAAAGACACTAGTTCAGAAGGTGCTGGCAACTCTATTTTTATTTCTTGGCTCCATTCGTTGGCATCGACAACCGTGA
>CALFBW010000178.1 GCA_937951415.1 uncultured Chitinophagales bacterium
ATTAATAAGCCCTGTATATCACGCAGTCGACAGGGAACATTGTTGAGCTTGTATTCACTATTGCCCTCTCTGTACAGCACTCTACTTATAGTAACTGTAGTAAACTCGGTGGGTAATAAATTCTTGGTGTTTTCAAAAGTAAGGGTCACCTCTGCACGGTTCGAAGCCTTTCGGGCTTTGGTACCATTGAAAATGAGGTTTTCCATGTGCTTCGACCGCAGATTTTTGGTGCTCTGCTCACCCAAAACCCAACGCATAGCGTCGACGATATTGGATTTACCACAACCATTGGGGCCTACGACTCCCGTCACGCCTTCATTGAAATGAATAACGGTAGGATCGACAAAGCTTTTGAAGCCTTTAACGCTGAGAGATGTTAATTTCACGGGTATTCTAGTTCGAGCGCGAAGATATCCATTTATCAACGTATCTCTAATGAGATTTCGTTAATATTTAGGCATAAATCTTAACAAGTGGGGCAGGGCGCGAATACGCCTGCCAGTTCTGATCTTTCTTTGCAAGCCTGCGAAGGCCCAAAGAAGGATCTTGAAACACTGGAATGTACTTTTTGTCTAAAACAAGCCCGGTGGCATTCCTGGCATAATCGATTGACTAACAGCATTCATTTCGCTAGCAGCTACATTCTCTGCTTTTTCTATGGCATTACTAAAAGCCACAGCTATCAGGTCCTCTAATTGATCCTTGTCGGCTGCGTCTACTAGGTTTTGATCTATGTCTATACTGTTGAGTGCCTTGTTTGCCGTTAAAGTAACGCGAACACCTTGTGCTTCACCCACCACCATAATGGTATCGAGACGGCTCTTTGCCTCCTCCATTTTGGTTTTCATCTCGCCCATTTGGGACATGATCTTCATAATATCCATGCCGCAAAACTACTTGATTCTCCGCACAACTGACAAGCGAAAAGTAGGCTAAATGATATCGATTTTCAAAAATTGCGACCGATGATGTCTTGGCTTATTCGTCAAGACTAAGAGCTCCACTTGGACAGGAAAGTACTGTCTTTCGAATGCTTTCGTTATCTGCTCCTTCCAAGTTGATCCAAGGTTGTCTGTCTGGGTGGAATACTGATTTGAGTTGACGGACACATCTGCCCGCATGTCTGCACTTCGAACTTTCCCAAACCACTTTGATGCCTTCCTTCTCGTAGGTCTTTTTGATACTAGTCTTTTCTTTCATGTTTAAGTTTTAACACAAGCTATGGTTTTTTGGCAATTCTTCAAGGGTTTAATGGAAGTAAAAATATTTATTTTGAAAATAAATGACTGTGAACTTAAACGAAGTCACTTTGCGCGCATCTACTATAACATGCTAGCAAGGATTTAGAAATTAAAGAAGCCTCATCCTCTTCTAATTTTAATTATTTATTATTTAAAAAGTAAGATCATGAAAAATCTCATTTGGCTTTCCACAATATTATTCGGATTATTAATTGTTTCCGATACGGTAGTTGCTCAAAATAGAGCAAATTCTTTTGATAGCAAGAAAACGGTTTTCACCGTAAGACCTGTTTCTCTTTTATTCCAACAACCCAATATTCGCTTTGAACATGCCTTCAGCCGAACTGCATCTGCAGGAGCAAGCCTCAGTTACTTTACGGGTTTAAATGACGGTTTAAAAGTGGAGCCATTTGCTAGATTTTACACCTCTGCTCGCTCGGGTGCTCCTGAAGGTTTTTATTTCCAAGCAAAAGCACTAGTAGGTAATCACAAAAAGGAATTAGAAGATTTGGAAGGCGATATTTTAGATACTGATTCTGCAGAACGCTTTACTGCTTTGGGTGCTGGTTTTGGAGTGGGAAATCAATGGTTGGTTGGAGCAGGTAATAATATAGTTTTGGACTTATATTCTGGACTTAAAAGATACAAGCCACTGGGAACTGATTTGTCGGGAGATCGATTCTTGTTCTCTACTACGAGAAGCTTCCCACTTGAACTTCGATTTAGTGTTGGAATTGCATTCTAGTAATAAATGTTTCTTAATATTTTACAGAAAGTTGCTCTCTAAAGGGGGCAGCTTTTTTTATGTATTGTAATCGGCCTTTAGATTTTGAGGTCTTTTTGAGGTCTTTTTGAGGTCTTTTTGAGGTTCAATACCTCAACTCGAATCCCCTTTAAGTTTTTATTTTTTTATGGAACTGTTGTAGGCAAGATAATGCTGCTCCTTACTGAAAAAATCGTAATTTAAAGCTGCTAAAATATCTTTAGCCAATCATTATTGCGACGAAATATTATCTATTGCTCAACAAATACATCCTCCTTTTATTTCAAATGCTCATCCTTGTCTTTATTCCTGTATGTACGGAAGCACAAATTCCAGCAACTGCCTTTGAAGCATTATCCGACACTTATAATTTTACCTATTGGAATTCAAATTTCAAAACCCCTGGAGTTTCCTTGTGTGGCTTTAGTAATCAAACGAGTAGCTATGCACTAAATATTGACTATACTAATCTTAATATCGCTAGTCTCGATATTGGTAATAATAGTGAAAGCATTGAGGCTGCTTTTGCGATGTCCAATAATGTTCTTTTTCCGAATGCTCATGCAGGGAATATCGATTTCGCAGTTTTGCAAGGAGGAAATGTAGTTTATGCGAAAAGTAGTAGTCCTACAAATATTGGAGGCACAGATAGTCAGCTAGCAGAGTATGGCACTTGGCTGAATCGGAGATTTGTAAATGCCAACTTGACGAATGCTGCCCCCTTGGAACAGCATTTTACAGGTATGGAGTTTACCAATTGGCACGATCGATTTAAAATGACTTTTCATGTGCGTCCTACTATTGATATTGTAGACGGAGCTTTAGCGTTAGCTATTGAGCTTCCTGCAATTTACAATACCATGTATCAAACAGGTTCAATTTATGCTTTTGCAAATTCTAGCAATCAAGGTTTTGCTGTAGAAGAGGGAGAAACAACATTCAGTAGCAATATTGTAGGCAATACGATTACTGTGACTACACAAGCTCAAACATTACAAGCCAATACCTCTTACGAAGTCAGCATTATTTTCCACGCCATTCCGAATGATCTCTCCAGCACTTATTTACAGATACCAGAGCGGGAAGAGGGAATAAGTATTATCGCCAATCAAAACCTTCCGAACACGACAGAAAATGCCGTTGTGACTTACAACGAAGACGAGGGCATTTATTTTATAGACATCCCGCGGTATTGGATGGGCTATGGAAATTGTTCTACAGAGGAAGTTTTGCAAAACATAAAATTAAGTTTGGAAAACAGCAGCAACACAGATAAAGTTGCGCGCATTTGCTTCAGGCAAATTCCAGATGTAAATGTGGTCGGCTTTAACTCGATGATTAGAAATGAGAACAGCGATCCTTCGGGATATCCTTTGCAAGTTTCTAAAAACTGGCATACTACCATTGAGCAATTTTTTACGGGAACTTGGATTCGTGAATATACCGAAATACCTGTTTCCGCGAATTCTACTATAAATTTTGATTACACCAGAACGGGAGCAAAGTGGGGGAGTACGTACGGAGTTTTTTCACATCAGCTAAGTCTGGCTGGTGTAACGGGAGCATCAAGGAATAGTTGGTTAGAAGCAGGCTTAGGATCTTTTGGAGAAAACGTGACACACTCGACGGATTATTTTGCGAATTCGAATGTCTGCGATTACCGCCCGTTTTTGGTGACGAATCAAGCCTCTGGTGGTACATCTTCGCCATGTAATTGGACGGGAAATGTGGGAGGAATGGATATGTGGATATACAAAAATGAAAATAATCAACGCATTTATCAAAGTGAAGTTAAGACACGTTTTGAACGTTATTCTCCTAATCTTACCGAAACCAGTGTTTCTGCTTATTCCTCTGATCAAAAATTGAAATTGGATTATACGTTTTATCTAAACCGTTCGGACGACTTTACTAGAGTTTATTACAAACTGAAAATAAAAGCGTTGGAGGCTGTTGATTTTAATCGCTTCGATATTTTTCAACTAGGCGGAGATAATTACAATTTTCATGTGGCACAATCTTGTATTTATGGAAATGAGTCGGGTGTAATGGGCCAATTTATTCCTGCGAATGATGGCTCGAATGATTACACCAGCTCGGCAATTGCTTTGACAGGAGAAAATCCGTGGATTTGGGCAGGTGATGGTATGCATTCTGGACCTAATTCAAGCGGCATTGATATAGACGCCAACAATGGAATTGTCATCCGATCTTACGATGCCAACTTTGGAGGAGTATCAATGAATATTCCTTATTTTAGAGAGCGTTCTAGCTCCACGGGATTTAATGCTTCAACGGGAGCAAATCCTACTTCTTATTGCTTGGTTCCTCCACCTTCGGTAAATTCCTTTGCTGCCGGCGATTCCATTGAATTGATTGTAGAAACGATGATATTGCCCAAGCAAGTGGCGGAATACTATGGACCCAATGCAAATTTCGAAGCTGCTCTATTGAATTATGGGAACAGCGTAGATTTATTATTAAGAGAAGTCGTAGGTAATTCCATTCAGCTTAGCTCAACAACAAATGCGGTAAGTAATAAATATCCGGCGAGTGTAATAGCGAATAACAATACTGCCCTATTGCAATTGGAGAGAGGAAAGGGTTTTGTGCCCATTCGATTTACTGGATTGGATAATGTGGATGATCCCTTATTGTGGAGAGCAATGGATGATTGTTGGGAAATAGTTGACCAATCCAATTGGGGGAAAGATTTTTGGCAAGCCGATTATGATACAGAAACGGGTTTGTTTGAATTGGTTTACAATGTGGACCAAGATACGCCTGATGACAGCCCTGCCAATATTCAATATTATCTTGGACCAACACCTCCTGAACCTAGCATGATTGTTCAGACAAAAATCTACGATGAAAGCTGGAGCTTAAATCCAGTGGTATCTGTAGGGGCTAATGACAGTGTGATTTTTGCACCGCAAGTAACGGAATCAGGAATTACTTCCCCAGGAGCTGGCAGCTGGTCTTGGACAGGCCCCAACGGATTTACTTCCAATAATCGATTTATTAATTTCGAACCTGTTACCTACGATGAGCTAGGAGTCTATACTTGTATTTATAGAAACCCTTATGGCTGTGAAACGGTTCAGGATTTTGAAATACTTTGCAGTGATGAAAATGGCAACGGATTATGTGATTTAGGTATATCGGTCTTGGATGTTGATGTGAAGGTTTTCCTAGAAGGTGCTTATGATTCAAATGGGCAAATGAATACGCAGCTTGCCACCCTTTTGCCTAGCCAGCAGCCCTATTCAATTTCTCCATACAATTATTCCGGCACCGAAAGTTTTACAGCTTTAATAGGTAGTGAAGTTGATTGGGTGCTCGTCGAATTAAGAACGGGCTCACCTAATATTACAGGAACAAAAGGGACACAAACCATCGCAGTCAAAGCCGGTATGTTGCATTCAGATGGCCACATTTTAGGAGCAACCGGAAGCCTCTTGCGTTTTGAGAACCTGCCAGATCATACCGATTTATACATCTGTGTAAGGCACCGTAATCACCTAGACATACTTTCCGCTAGCCTCGTTTCAACTAATAGTCCAATGGTTTTTGATTTTACCGCCGGAGCTAATCAGGCTTTTGGAAATGCTCAACTCAAAGACTCCAACGACGGTTTCTTCTATATGCATGGAGGAGATTACAATCAAGATGGAACCGTGCAAACGACCGACTTTGATGCTTGGATCAGCAATCCCGCGGCTTTAAATGTTTATGAATATTTGGATGGAAATTTAGACGGAGTTATTCAGCTAACAGATTATGATTTGTGGTTTAAGAATAAGGCTAAACTGGGTACCGTGGAAATCGAGTATTAAAGAGATAGTTCTTTTCGATTACTTTATTTGCATTTATTGCCTGAGCCCAAAAACGCCTTAGAACTTTTGGAAAGAAATATAAAAACGGGAGACCTAGAAAACTAGAACTCCCGTCAAACCAATACTGATCAATTTTTATTTATTTAGTCTCTTTCCAAAATCACCTTTTGGGTTTTTCTGAAGTCAGCTCCTTGGATTTCTATGAAATAAATACCGCTGGGGAAAGCCTGCATATTAAAGTAAGCAAGAGAAGCTCCGGGGTTTACTTTGGTAGTTTTTAAGACTTGGCCTTCCGCATTTATTAGCTTCAGATTTACGGTCTCTTTTATTAGCTGACCCAATTGAATTGTAATTAAATCGGCACTGGGATTTGGGAAAATATTAATGGACACTTCTTCCATGTCGCTGATAGCGTTTCCCATTTCTTCGCCATCATAGACGATTGTTTCCTCATCTACGGAAGTAACGCTTCTGTTTTCCAAGACACCGTAAAAAGTAGGTCCTACCACATAAGGATAAGCCGAAGTCCAATCCTCATTTACGGTAGCAAAATAGGCATATGTTCCTTCAGGATATTCTGGTGTAATGCAAAATCGACCATTGTGCTCGTCTAGGTAATCTTCTTCAGGATGATCGATGAACTCATAATCTTCTCGAAAATAGCCTAGGAAATATTCGTCACTAATGTCTGGACCGCTGTCTACCGCTGTTCCATCTGCGTAAGTATTACGTTCACTAATGTTCCGCAGTTGATAAGAAGATTGAATGCGTACAATTCCTCCGGTACCGTCTGAATTTTTAAAGCCAAAAGCACCATAGATGGGAAAACCGTCATAAGCAAAACCGATCAGCGGTGAATGTTCTGTTTCTGAGGGGACATAAAGCCCATCTGCATCGTATACTTCACAG
>CALFBW010000179.1 GCA_937951415.1 uncultured Chitinophagales bacterium
GACTTAACAGGTATCCCCTTCGGGTCCTATAACTTTTCTTATCAAACTAATCTAACAAATTTGGTTTGTCCCCCAGATTCTACTGGAATCACCATCACAATTATAGATTGTTTTGTTCCAGAAGAATTTATTGAGATACCAAATGCATTTAGTCCAAACGGGGATGTCATTAATGATGAATTTGGGCCCATAGGCCTGAATTACGAATTAAAGCAATTCATTATTTACAATAGATGGGGAGAAATCTTGTTTCAGTTTCCACAAGATGGAGATAAATGGAATGGCACTCACAATGGAAATCTACAAGAAATGGGTGTTTATATGTACTATATTGAAGGAAGTTTTTTGAGTGGCGAATTATTCAAAGAACATGGTCATGTTACACTAGTACGATAAGGTAGGTAGCGAATCGTACCTATCCAATTGAGATCGTCTTCCTGAAAACTTGACTATAAATCAGCTTAACGCATGCGATGCATCAAAATCATGTAAGACACTTTTTGATACAAGATTAAGTTGATATCTTTTAGGGCGTTTTTCATACTTCTTTATTCATAAATCCCCTTGGATTGAACACGAAAATAGTAGTCTATCTAATTTGTCTGTTCAGTGTTTCAAACTGGACCTTTAGCTTATGCGGACAAGATTTGCTTAAAGGAGGAATTCCGAACATCCAAAACTTTGAGTACAGTGATCTTGGGCTTTTACCAGATTCATGGTGCGTAGCTCAGGGGCCGAAGCAACACATTTATGCAGGAATGAGCGACGGTCTTCTTCAATATGATGGAAGCAAATGGCGACATATTAACAATGACATTCCTTTTTATTCATTAGCCATTGATTCCACAGGGGCTATTTATTACCTCTCTTCGTACAGCTTTGGACAAGTTCTCCCCCAAGCTAATGGAGGCTACTCCGTTCGAGACTATTCAACATCACTAGGAAGCTATAAATATCAAATTGAAAAGGGTCTTAGCAACTGCCTTTACTTTAAAGGAGCAATCTATTTCTCTTGCGGAACGTCTATTGTTAGAACAGTTGGCTCAAAGTCAAAATTAGTTACGCAAGGAGATAATGTATTCGGAAAGTTATTCATTGCGAATGATCGACTGTATGTTCAAGAAAAGAGCAAAGGTCTCATGGAGTATGTTAATGGCGAATTAAAGCAGTTAATTCCAGAAGCTAGCAATGCAAATTGGGGAGTTATTAAGTCGCTAATTCCCACAAGAAATTCCAATAACTCACTTATTGTGATTGCCGACTCTTCCTACCTCTTTGACATTTCCAAACACGAACACTCCCTTTGGGGGAATTCAAGTAAGAATGCCAATAATATCTCAGCAGCAGTTCGAATGCCTGAAGGCAATATCATCGCTACACTAAAAGGAAAAGGCATTGCTGTTCTAAACGAAAAGGGAGAAACAAAAGCTGTTCTTGAAGAACCGATAGCCAGCCGACATTCCTATATTCGCGATATTTTTTGTGATCAAAATTCGTTCATTTGGCTTGCTTCTGAAAATGCATTAAGCATTTGTGATTTAGATTCTAAAATCACTAAATGGGACGGCTCAACTGGCTTAAACGATCCAGTAAACAAAATGCTTTACAACAATTCTTCAGGGGAAGTACTGATTGGAACGAAGAATAAAATATACTCCAAAGAAACCAGAACGGTAAAGCCTTTGCAAGGGGCAAATTCAGGAAGCTTAGACTTTTGCCAAATTAGTTTATCTGATGGCGAAGAAGCGGTGTTTTATTCTGTTGGAAATAATGCGCTATCAGAAATTGTTAATGGGGAAATTTCTTCCTTACTTACAATCAAAGGTGCGGAGACTGTGGCACACTGCTCACGATATCCTGACTTACTTTTGGTAGGAACACCTGACGAAGTCATTCTTTTGCAAAATAAAAAAAAGCGCTGGAAGATCAATCAACGTAAAAAGATTTCTAGAAGAAATCAGATTAGAGAGATAGAAGTTGATTCACGAGGCAGAGTTTGGGTAATATTTAGCGGTGAGGAGTTTGCAACAATGCTTGTCAATAAAGATCAGGAGGAATACGAGCTGCAGAACATTCAATTCGGAAGAACTGACCCTATTTTTGGCAAGATTAATCAAATATTTGAATGGAGGGGCAGAACCCTTTTTGCATTAAAGAAAGGTTTTTTCGAATACCTACCCAGAACACAGGAATGGCTCAAAGACCCCCTTTTTGGCGAATTCGATGATAATGCAAATTTAGTTCATGCTTCCGACCGCGATCAACTTTGGGCATTAGTAAATTATGCTGGAATAAGAAAACTAGTCAAATTTTCGATAAATGATACGAAGAAAATCGTTTGGGAAGAACAAACGCATACTATTCCTAGCGATCTAAATTATACCAGTATTTTATCCTGTTCAAACGATCGAGTTTTATTGGCACATTTAGATGGCATTTTGGAAATTGATTGCAGTGAGAATGTTTCCAATGATTTCGATTTAAAAACAATTATCAATGAGGTAAATGACTTTAATGATGCACCCCTCTATGCCAGTCCTTTCTTTTTTGAAGATCACGAAAACGGCAGCAATCATAGAATCAATCAAAGGACCTCAAAATTGCCTATAATTTCACATAAATCTAATGGAATTACCTTTCAATTTTCTAGCAATAAATACTTAGGACAAGAAAACATCGAATACTCCTATCTCTTAGAAGGCTTTGATAAAAACTGGTCTAATTGGCAAAAAGACACCGAAAAGCACTACACCAATCTCCCCGGAGGAAAATACACCTTCCAAATAAAATCACAAGATGAATTTGGGAACATGGGAATAGCTGATAGTTTCACCTTTGACGTAAGTTCACCATGGCATGAAAAATCAGGAATCTATTTGGTTTATTTATTGGCCGGTGTTTTACTGGGTGTAGCTTTCCTTTTCTTTTGGGATCGCGAGTCAAGAAAAAACTATCAAAGATTAGAGAAAGAAAAAGAAGTAGAACAAGAATTTGCAGAAAAACTCATACAAGCCCAAGAAAAAGAAATGCAGAGAATTGCTTCTGATTTACATGATGAAGTTGGACAAAGACTAACGATTCTGAAGAACATGTTTACAATGATGCCAATCATCATTACTGAAAAGAAGAAGACAGAACTGTTCGAAAAATCGAGGAGCATGTTAGATTTATCTATTGACACTGTCAGAAAAGTCTCTCGTGGACTTAGACCTTTTCAAATAAATGTCATTGGACTCAGTGGTGCTATTGAGGAATTAGGAAAAAGCATCGAAGACAATAGTGATATCAAAATGAAAATGAATATCGATCCGATAGATCATTGTTTTGAAAAAGAACAAGCTTTTAACATTTATCGCATTATACAAGAAGGAATAAATAATGCTATAAAACATGGAGCTTGTACCCAGATTCACATCAAGATTCAAGAGAAGGATTCTGGTACTCCCGAAGTTCAAATGGAGATTCGAGATAACGGAAAAGGTTTCGATAATTCAAGCTCACCTACCAAAACCAAGCTGCACTTTGGTTTACATAGCATAACTTCGCGTACTAAAGCACTGGGAGGAAACTTTAAGATTGATTCTTCGATTGGTTCGGGGACAAGTCTGAAATTCTGGTTTCCGATTTTGAAATCGAGAAATACAGGAGACTTGTAGATTTTTAAATATAACCAGGTTATGCGGGAGAAGATAGGAATAGTAATAGCTGATGATCACCCCATCTCTAGAGATGGGCTGAAGTTCTACTTGTCTTTTGAAGAACAATTAGAAATCATTGGAGAAGCGGAAAACGGTGCAGAATTAGTCGAATTGGTCGACAAAGTACAACCTGAATTAGCTATCATAGATGTGGACATGCCTGTAATGGGAGGAATCGAAGCAGCACAAATCATCAGAGAACGACATCCTCACATTAAGCTCGTTTTATTGACAATGCTCAAAGATCGAAATGTATACATGCGTATGCAAGAAATCGGAATCGAAGGATACATCTTGAAAGACAATGCTAGTAAGGAGATTGTATTGGGCATAAAAGAAATCATTGCAGACGGGACTTATTTAAGTGCTGAGGTAAAAGCCATGGTAGAAGCCGCTCCTGCAGATGCAGTACCTTTTGATCATCCCTTGCGAAACCTAACAAGTTCTGAGATCCGCATTCTACAAAAGACCGGAGAGTTTTTGACCAGTACTCAAATTGCTGATGAGCTGTATGTCTCTAAAAAAACGGTCAGTAATCACAGAAATAACATTTGCAAGAAGCTAAACCTCAGCGGACAACACAGCCTAATGAAGTACGCTGCTGAACATTTGCATATAATCAAAATTCTAAGCGATTCCTGATAAGTGAACAAGTGTAAATAGTTACCAGAATAATAGTCACATTTGCTTATTGCCCTTCATTCACTTTGAGCACTTCTGTACCCTGACGAATAAGAAGACTCGATTGAGCAGTTTAACGATCATTACTTAAAAGTCGTTCTTTTATCAAACAAGCTTCGCGGAGCACACGGGAGGAACTAGCCTGTTTCAAAGAAAAATATTAAGTGATAATTCATAGTCGCGAAATACAGTAGGACGGATGAAGCTCAAAAAAGTCGGAAAATTTTCGACTTTTTAGCCAAAAATGGGCAATTGTTCCTATTGAAAAGACAAGGCTCGACCGATACCTTTACATGCAATAGAAATAGAGAATTCCAGGAAGAAAGTCACCTTTACCACTTCTTGGAATTTTCACAAATACAGGTATTCCCAGTGCCTTACCAGAAAGTCGTCCCATTTATTTTGATGGGCGACTTTCTACTTCCATTTTTATTTGCTCGAACCCTTTTCTACAATTCCCCAGTAAAGAGGGGTTCGGCATGCCTAAAAATCAAGGACCTTAGATATTAAGCATAAATGTATGCGTTTGATCCTTATCGCTGCAAAAAGCAAAATTGATGACCACCAAGTTCCTTGAACAGAGCCCGTGAAAATAAGCTCCGAAAAGTCTGAGAAGGAATGATCTAAAACATTCTGTTGCGAACAAAGACCAAAACCAAAAGAATGGACAGCATTGCTGAGAAAAGTATGATGATTAGGTAGGCCATTGGGTTTTCGGCCATCGGTAGTCGAACATTCATACCAAAAAAAGAAGCAACCAAAGTAGGTACCATCAAAATGATCGTAACTGCGGTCAGTCGCTTCATTACAATATTCAAGTTGTTTGAAATGATACTAGCAAAAGCATCCATTGTTCCATTCAAAATGTTGTTGTAGATATCTGCCATCTCCCTCGCCTGCGAATTATCAACAATGATGTCATCCAAGTAATCGCTCGCTTCCTCATCGCTCCTAATGTGAATGAAATCAGTGCGCTGAATCTTAATCATTAGCTGCTCATTATCTCGCAGCGTAGTAGCAAAATAGACCAAACTCTTCTGCAAATTCATCATTCGAGTCAACTCTGTATTTCTACTCGAATTGTAAAGTTCTGCCGTATATTGGTTGCGCTGATGGTTGATCCGCTTTAGGTAAATCAGAAAATAATAAATGGCTCTATCGAAAATACGCAGCAAGAAATCCTTCTGCCTCATCGGATCGAAATCACGAATATTGCGTTCAATGAAATAGTCAATTACTGGATTCTGATAAGAGCTGATAGTAACAATAATCGTATCTAATGATATAATTCCGATTGGAACCGTAATGTAATCCGCTTCGTGCTCCGATCCATCTCTATTTTTGATTGGCGCATTTATTACAATCAAGTCCACTCCGTCCTCTCGTTCGTAGCGAGAGCGCTCATCAATATCTAGAGAATCCACCAAGAAATCCATCGGAATCTGAAGACGTTTTGCTATCTCTTCCAACTCCTCCTGGTCAAAGGGCGGATATATGTTTACCCAGCAATGCTCTTGCAAAGCATCTAAAGACTGTAGTGCGCCATCCTTTTTTTGCAGGTATTGTATCATCTTCTGTAGTGGCTGGAGAAATGCATGACAAAAATAGAACTATTTTGCAGGCGCTCTACATTTGTTTTTAGATAGTCTGCCTAAATGAATATTACGCCAATTCTTTACAACAGTTACCTTTTCCCAAATGGAGCCCTCTTGCAAGGGCGTTTGCTGCATGGTCCTGCCATTCCAACGGGTGAAGCCACAAATTCGTGGTGGACTAACACCAAGAGAACGCTCAAACTCTTTCAAAGCAAAGGAGTGACCAAGCAGAAAGGTAAAGCGAGCCTCGCTGGAGAGACTTTTAAATTTCAAACCGATCACGAAGGCTACTTCGAAATCCATTTAGAGCAAAGGCAAATAGCAAGGCTGAACATTCCTAGCACGCACTGGGAACCCATCGAGTATAGCTTCGAAGACGTGAATGAAGTGTTTCAAGGGAAAGCCCTGGTGGCCAATAGTTCCACAAGGCTGGGACTCATTTCTGATCTTGATGATACCGTTTTGCGTACCAATGTCTACCAAAAAAAACGTACCATTTTTCAAGCGATCATAGGAAATGCCCATCGCAAAAAAGTGATTCCTGGTGCTAGAGCTTTTCTCCAATCCTTCAGTATCAACCAGTATCCATTGGTCTATGTAACGCGTTCCCCCTACGAACTCTATCCTAGAGTAAGCAAGGTATTTGATCTCAATGATTGCCCTTCTGGCCCTTTACTAATGCGGCGCTACAATAAAGACGGAAAATTCGGCGAGAAAAATCCGCTCACTGGACAGAAATACCGAATGATTAAACAAGTCTTGCAAGATGCACCCAACTTCCCATGGGTGCTCGTTGGTGATAGTTCAGAACAAGACACCTCGATTTATTTGAAATTAGCAAATGAATTTCCAAAACAAATAGCGGCTATTTTTATTAGAATAGCTGATCGTTACAGTCCTGATGCAGCTTTTGAACAGCGCAAAAAATTTCATGCTCCCTGTTTATTCCGATTTTTCGGAAGCTATGAGGAGCTACCATCGCCAGCAACTATACTCTCTCTACATCTTGCTTAAGTTTCTTCTCCTAATAAAATGCAATTGCTTGCTTAAGCCATCTCCGACTCCAAGGCTGGATACTCCAAATCCATGGCCTGCAAGGCTTCTAAGACCGCCTTTGCCACCAGCCACTCTTTGTACCAATTGTTATCGGAAGGAATGATCTGCCAAGGAAAATCGGGCCCACAATTTTCGAACACCCCTTCATAGGCTTCCATGTAGGCATCCCAATGTTCACGCTCTTTCCAGTCTTGATCGTTGTGTTTCCAATGTTTCGTGGGATCAATTCTGCGATCCATCAAACTTTCGGCCTGCCCTTCTAAAGAAATGTGTAAGTAAAACTTTAGAATCGTAGTTCCATTGTCGGCTACCAAATGCTCGAAATTATTGATGTGCTCATACCGACGATGCACCGTGTCCATGTCAATCCAATTGTGAACACGCTGAATCAAAACATCCTCATAGTGCGAACGATTGAATATTTGAATGTATCCATCTGCAGGAACTTGTTGATGCACTCGCCACAAAAAATCATGTGCAAATTCCAAATCTGTGGGCTTCTTGAATGAGTGTACGCGACAGCCAGCTGGATTCACATGCTGAAATACTCTTCGGGTTGCACCATCTTTCCCGCTCGCATCCATTCCTTGAAAAACGACCAAGAGGCTTGACTTACGTTGCGCCCACATGTTTTTTTGAAGCGCTTCAATCTCTTTACCCATATTTGCCACTTCTTTCCGACATTTCTTCTTTGTAAAGCCCTCTGGAGCTCTTGTGGCAATCTTTGACAAATCTATTTTCATACTAATTTGTTATTTTCACAAAGCCTAAAACTAAAAAGACTCTGGCTAAACATAGACTACTTTTGAATAGAGATG
>CALFBW010000180.1 GCA_937951415.1 uncultured Chitinophagales bacterium
GACAGTGGTGGTGCCGATGGGAACTATGCAGGTAATGCTGCTGGAATCATTACCCTTGACCCAACCAATGCTTCAGCTGTGAGTATCACTTTTATAGCATTCGATTATGAGTCTGGTTTTGATACCTTACATATTTATGACGGGGCAGATATTTCAGCACCACTGATCGGTTCTTTCACAGGAACAGATTTACCTAACGGTGGAACAATTACTTCTACAAACGATGATGGAGCTTTGACTTTGCGTGAGGTTTCGGATCAGTTCGTCTCCAATGCAGGATTTGAAGCGTTCTTCTCTTGTTCTATTGTACAAGCAGCTCCTGAGGCAAATGCAACATCAATAGCAGATAACCCGTGTAATGGCTTGGTTCAATTCAACGATGCTTCTTTGAATGTTCCCACAGAGTGGTTGTGGGATTTCGGTGATGGCGAAACGTCTGTCGATCCAAATCCTGAACACCAATACACTGCCAGTGACTCCTACACGGTTTCACTCACAACAACCAATGAGTATGGTTCGGATACTTACGAGTTTCCTGTTGAGGTAAATGTTCTCGATGCACAAGTGATTATTCCTGATACCGCCTTGACTGGTGAAGCAGTGATCTTCAATGGCCTTGCTGATGGAATTGGATATTCCTGGGATTTTGGAGACGGTAGTAGTTCTGAATTCCCGAATCCACCACATGTCTTCAATGTAACTGAAGACACGGATTTTGTTGTAACCGTGACAGCTACAGATCCAAACCAAGAAGGCTGTGAAGTAGTGATCAGTGAAACGATTAGTATTTTGTTGATGCTCCCTAATGGTATCGAAGAAGGACAATTGTTTAATGTTGTAAATGTATTCCCGAATCCGACTCAGGATGGTTTCGTGAATTTGACTTACGCTTTCGAAGGACAAGAATCATTCTCAGTGGAAATGATCGACCCTGCTGGAAGATTGATTATCTCAGAAACGGTGGATGCTGTTAATGGATATGAAGGCAAATTTGATGTGCGCACTTTAAGCAACGGGTTCTATTTATTGCGATTGAGTAATAGTGATACACAAATTACCAAACGAGTGTTTATTCAGAACTGATAAAACGCTGATTTAAATAAAATTTCAAACGCCGATCTCCTAGGGGGTCGGCGTTTTTATTTATCTTAAAGAAAAACTTCAAAGACTGCTTTCTTAATCCTGTCTTGATGGAGACATCACAAACTTCGCTTAACAATTACCTTGAGCTTACTTCGAGACTGGCGCAGTTTTAGAATCCTATTTACCTACAAGTAGAGCAAAGGCACAATGGTTCTTCTTTCAAAACTGAAAACAACAATACATGCATGTATGCATCATCGGAAATGGTATAAGTGGTATTACTGCAGCTCGCTACATCCGGAAAATGAGCGACCATGAAATCACGGTTGTTTCTGGAGAAAGCGACTATTTCTTTTCTCGAACAGCGCTCATGTATGTTTACATGGGACACATGCGTTTTAAGGATACCCAGCCCTATGAAAATTGGTTCTGGGAAAAAAATCGCATCCAGCTAAAAAAGGAATGGGTAAAAGAGGTGGATACTGATAATAAAACGCTGAACTTCCAGTCGGGGGAATCTCTTTCATATGACAAATTGATAATTGCTTCGGGTTCAGTTTCTAATAAATTCGGTTGGCCTGGGCAAGATTTACCTGGGGTACATGGAATGTACAGCAAACAAGATTTAGAAGAACTTGAAGAACATTCCGCGAACATTAAAAGAGCGGTCATTGTAGGTGGAGGATTGATAGGAATCGAGTTGGCCGAGATGTTACACAGTCGCCATATTCCCGTAACACTATTGGTGCGTGAAAAGAGTTACTGGGATAATGTCTTGCCAGCGGGTGAATCAGCTTTAGTAACCCGACACATTTATGAGCACGGCTTTGATTTGCGCTTGAGTGAAGAGCTGAAAGAAATTATCGCCGGTGCTGACGGCAGAGTCTCGAAAATTATCACGAAAGGAGGGGAGGAAATTGAATGTCAATTTGTAGGTTTAACAGCAGGCGTAAGTCCCAATGTCGCCTTTTTGAAAGAAAGTAAGATCGAATTAAAGCGAGGAGTCTTGGTGAACCTGTTTCAAGAAACCAATGTGGAAGATGTTTATGCCATCGGAGATTGTGCTCAATTTCGAGAGCCCGTGGAAGGTCGACGACCTATCGAGCAAGTCTGGTATACGGGGAAAATGCAAGGGCAGGTAGCAGCCAAAAATATCTGCGGTCAGCGAACGGCTTATGATCCTGGGCATTGGTTTAATTCTGCAAAATTTCTTGACATCGAATACCAGACCTATGGAATGGTCATGCCCAAATTAAGAGAAGGCGAGCAGTCTTTTTATTGGGAACACCAAGAGGGTAAAATTTGTATGCATTTTGTTTATAGAGAAGATGATCGTCGATTTGTAGGGGTAAATACTTTCGGGATAAGACTTCGCCATGAAATTTTTGATCGTTTTTTAAGAGATCAACGAAACATGGATTATGTGCTGGAAAATCTTAAGGCTGCGAATTTTGATCCTGAATTCTATTCAAAATACGAAGAGGAGATCGTAAAATCCTATAACGAGCAAACAGGATCAAATCTTAAGCTTAAAAATAAAACAGGACTGAAAGCAGCATTGGCTCTACTAGGTTTTGGCAAATAAATAAAAGGAAAATAGATACTATGAGAAAATTAGGAATGGCCATTTTTCTGTTGGCGTTTTTTTCTTTTATTGCCAGTTTGTTTTTGAACTCATATAAACTGAATGAAGAAACAGTTCGAGATGTATTTCCAGATGAAATGCATCAAGAAATTTTATTATCAGATAAGAACTCTGTTGTGGGGAAAACCTTTTCTTCGAAGTTCTCTTTCATTAAATCGTTGAAAGAGCGTTTTAAAGAAGTTAATAAACAAGTGTTTTCTAAATATGGCTTCTCCAAGAGAGAGATAGCTATGTTGGCGACTTCTGCAACGAAGGGAGAAA
>CALFBW010000181.1 GCA_937951415.1 uncultured Chitinophagales bacterium
CATAATGGAGAAATAAACACTATTCAAGGAAATATAAATTGGTGGCAAGCTAGGGAAAAGCGATTGAGTCTATCAAAAACTTTTGATACAAAGTTGAAAAATGTATTGCCTATCTGCGATTCATATATCTCTGACTCTGGAAATTTTGACAATGTTGCGGAATTTCTTATGCGTAGTGGACGATCTTTACCACATGCATTGATGATGATGATTCCAGAAGCTTGGCAAAATGATCCAAGTCTTCCTGATTATAAAAAGGCTTTTTACAAGTTTCATGATGCTGTAATGGAACCATGGGATGGACCAGCCTCTATTTGTTTTACCGATGGAACATTAGTAGGCGCAGCCTTAGATAGAAATGGTCTTAGACCTTGCCGATATACAATTACTGATGATGATTTACTTATCTTGGGTAGTGAAGCAGGGTGTTTACCCATTGATCCATCTAAAATTGTTAAAAAAGAAAGACTTCAACCAGGCAAAATCCTTGTCATAGATTTAGATGAAAAAAGAATTATATCTGATACCGAAGTTAAGGAAACCATTTGTAAGAAAAATCCTTACAAAAAATGGGTGGAGGAAAATATGATACATATAAATGAGCTGGAACCGCCACCTCTAAAACGGAAAACCTTAGAATATAAGGAGCTATTAAAAAAACAAATCGCTTTTGGGTTTACAAAAGAAGATGAAAAGCTCATTATAAAAACAATGGCTTTAAAAGGCAAAGAGCCAATAGGGTCGATGGGAGCAGATATACCACTTGCTATCCTCTCCAAATTTGCACAACATCCAGCAAACTATTTCAAGCAACAATTTGCGCAAGTTACCAATCCACCTATTGATTCTCTAAGAGAAAAATTCTTTATGTCTCTCAAGACTTATCTAGGGGGTACTGGAAGGGTTGTATCTATGAGATCATTGGAAGCTAAAGTACTGAGGTTGGATTCTCCTTTGCTTACCATCGAGAATTTTAATAAAATACAGAATATAAATACTGAAGATTTTTCTTTTGCGAAAGTCTCTTTATCATTCAAAGCAGAGGAAGGATTGTATGCAGCTCTCAAAAGAATCAACAATGAAGTCGAAATGGCCACATTTGATTCAAAAATTATTTGTCTGTCAGATATCGCACTCGACAGCGAGCATCTTACCATTCCAACACTATTGGCTATTGGCAGTGTACACCACTATCTTATAGCGAAAGGAAAACGAAAGACAGTATCGCTCATAATAGAAGGTGGTGACATTTGGGAAACGCATCATATAGCTACACTTATATCCTATGGAGCTGATGCCATTTATCCATATATGGCTTATGAAAGTTGCAAAGCCATTGCACAAAGAACCAATCAAGCGACAGAAGAAAAACTTATGACAGCATATATCAATGCAGCAGAGAAAGGACTTCTAAAGATTATATCTAAACTTGGTATTTCTACAATAAATTCTTATAAGGGGGCTAAAACTTTTGAAGCCTTGGGTATAAATCAGGAGGTTGTTGATGTTTGTTTTCAAGGAACTATTACTAGAATTGAGGGCATAGGTTTTGAAGGACTCCAAAGAGAAATGGAAACAAAGCACAAACTCGCTTTTTCTACTGACAACTCCAACAGTCTTCCCGACTTAGGTTTGCACCAATGGAAAAAAACTGGAGAATATCATATCTTCAATCCTCAATCAATACACCTACTCCAACATGCAACACAATTGAATAATTATGAAACGTACAAACTTTTTACAAAAGAAATAGATAGAGTATCCAAAAATGCAAGTACGCTTAGATCCTATTTAGAAATAAAAGAAGTTGTAAATCCTATACCAATTGATGAAGTAGAAGATGTAGAGAAAATACTCAAAAGGTTTGCGACAGGTGCAATGTCATTTGGGTCTATAAGCCATGAAGCACACAGTACACTTGCTATAGCCATGAATCGAATTGGAGGCAAAAGTAATAGTGGCGAAGGCGGTGAAGACGAAAGACGATTTACTAAGTTAGCCAATGATGATAGTATGAACTCTGCAATCAAACAAGTGGCATCAGGAAGATTTGGTGTAACAATAAATTATCTTAGTAATGCCAAGGAATTGCAGATTAAAATGGCACAAGGTGCCAAGCCAGGAGAAGGAGGACAATTGCCAGGTTATAAGGTTGATGAGAATATTGCAAAGGTAAGAAATAGTACACCTGGTGTGGGACTTATCTCACCACCTCCGCATCATGATATATATAGTATAGAAGATTTAGCTCAACTTATCTTTGATCTTAAAAATGCCAATCGGGAAGCTCGTATCAGTGTGAAATTAGTTTCTAAAACAGGAGTTGGTGTTATTGCTTCTGGGGTTACCAAAGCACATGCAGACCATATTTTAATCAGTGGTGCAGATGGAGGAACAGGAGCATCTCCACTTAGCTCTATTCGACATGCTGGATTACCATGGGAAATAGGTTTGGCTGAAACGCATCAGACACTGGTCAAGAATAGACTAAGAGATAGGGTAGTTCTCCAAGCAGATGGACAAATCAGAACAGGAAGAGACTTAGCAATTGCAACCATGCTTGGAGCAGAGGAATGGGGAATCGCTACGGCAGCCTTAGTTGTAGAAGGATGTGTACTTATGAGAAAATGCCATCTTAATAATTGTCCTGTAGGTATAGCTACACAAGATCCTGAGCTTAGGAAAAAATTCAATGGAAAGGTAGAACACCTAGTTAATTATTTCTACTTTTTGGCCAATCATTTCAGAGAGATAATGGCACAACTAGGAGTTAGAACTGTAAATGAACTTGTAGGCAGAACTGACCTTCTTGAAATAAATGGAACCAACAGTCATTGGAAAACGAAAAACCTAAATCTTGATGCCCTCTTATACAAATTTCAACCAAGAGCAGACCAAACACTTTATGCAAGTCAACAACAAAATCACAACCTAAATCAAACTCTTGATAGAGAACTTATTAGGAGTATTGATTTAAGAGACCACGCCAACAAAGTATATAAAATAAAAAACACTGACAGAGCTGTTGGAACAATGCTATCTAATGAGATAGCGAAAAAGTATGGATCTTTAGGAATGAAAGATGATAGCATCAATTTCAGATTCAGAGGTTCTGCTGGTCAAAGTTTCTGTGCTTTTGGTGCAAAAGGTTTGACCTTCTTGTTAGAGGGCGAAGCCAATGATTATCTAGCAAAAGGTTTAAGTGGTGCAAAAGTCATTTTGGTGCCAGATAGAGATGGCTCCTTTTTACCACACAAAAATATTATAGCGGGTAATGTTGGTCTCTATGGAGCTACTTCGGGTGAGATTTACATAAATGGAATAGTAGGTGATAGGTTTTGTGTCAGAAATAGTGGAGCACATGCAGTAGTAGAAGGCATCGGTGATAACGGATGTGAATACATGACAGGAGGAAGCATGATTGTATTAGGCAATATAGGTAGAAACTTTGCAGCAGGAATGAGTGGAGGTTTGGCATACATTTACAGTAACCAAAATAATTTATCGACATATATCAATGTTGATACGGTAGATATAGATTTACTTTCTGATGATGACTTTTTTACAATTAGAGAAAAAATAGAAGAGCATTTCAGATGGACATCTAGTGTAACAGCGAGTAAAATATTGGATGATTGGGAGAATGAAAAACAAAACTTTATAAAAATCTATCCAAAAGAGTTAAAAGCAATTAAGGAAAAACAGAAAGTGAGTAAAGTGAGAGGCATTGTAAAAGTATAAACCAACTGTTTGTACAGCAATATTACAATAAAAACAAAAATAATTATGGTAGAATATAGTGGATTCAAACGATATACAAGAGAACTTCCAAAAAAGGAAACAACTGAAAAAAGAGTTTTGCATTTCAAGGAGTTTTACGAAACCCCATCCGCCGATTTAATCAACAAACAATCTGCAAGATGTATGAATTGTGGCGTTCCGTTTTGTCACAATGGTTGTCCTTTAGGAAATTTAATTCCAGATTTTAATGAAGCCGTTTATAATGAAAATTGGAAACTAGCCTATGATATTCTTGCTTCTACAAATAATTTCCCAGAGTTTACTGGGCGAATCTGTCCAGCTCCATGCGAATCATCCTGTGTACTCAGTATCAATAGCGAAGCTGTCACCATAGAGCATATAGAAAAATCAATAATTGAAAAAGCCTTTCAGGAAGGATGGGTTGGTTCGGAAGGAAAAGCAAAATCCAATGGTTTTTCTGTAGCCATTATTGGCTCTGGTCCAGCAGGTATGGCCGCTTCTGTAGAGCTAAACAAAATGGGTTATAAAGTAGATCTCTATGAACGAAATGATAAAATAGGAGGCTTACTCAGATATGGCATTCCCGATTTCAAACTAGAAAAGAACATTATAGATCGCAGAGTAAAGCTAATGAAATCTGCAGGCATCACAATGCATACTTCCATAAATGTAGGTTATGATATTCATGGAGAAACTTTGCTAGAAAAATACGATATTATTATCCTTACAGGAGGGGCAACAATTGCTAGAGACTTGCCTATTGCAGGACGAAATCTAAAAGGTGTACATTATGCAATGGAGTTTTTAGAACAAAAGAACAGAATGGTCGCTGGTGAAACTTTTAGTACAGAAGCAAATATTGATGTTTCTGGAAAACATGTTGTAGTCATAGGCGGTGGAGATACAGGTGCAGATTGTGTCGGTACTTCCAATAGACTAAATGCTAAATCTATAACTCAAATTGAATTGCTATCTAAACCTCCAGTAACCAGAGCCAACGATGATTTGTGGCCCAATTGGCCCATGATTATCAGAACCAGTTCTTCACATGAAGAAGGTGGAGATCGACAATGGGCCATGCTTACCAAAAAGTTTATATCCGAAGATGGCGAACATTTATCAGGTTTAGAAATCGTCGATGTAGAATGGCGGAAAAACGAAGATGGAGTAAATAAGATGTTCGAGATTGAAGCATCAAAAAGAATCATTCCATGTGACATCGCTTTCTTAGCAATTGGTTTTGTACATCCACAAAAAGAAGGTTTACTCGACCAGCTAGGAGTTGAATTAGACAAAAAAGGAAATGTAAAAACAGCTAACTATAAAACTTCTGTAGAAAATGTATATGCTGCAGGAGATATGCGACGTGGGCAATCTTTAGTAGTCTGGGCTATAGCCGAGGGGCGAGAGGTTGCTAAGACCATCAATAAAGACTATATTAATTCAGAAATGCAGACTACAAGTTTGTTTCTTGGTGTTTAATATTTTGAGTTAAGATTATATATTTTTCTTTTTTATGGATATGGGTACGGCACGTTTGAAGCTTCGTCTTTGGGTGTCTCCCCGCTATCCGTTTCTACTCCTCGCCCGCCTTTTTCATATTTAGATAAAGGTGACACCTTTGTTAAAGAAAAAAAGGTGTCACCTTTAAAAAGAAACTGCTGAAAAGGCGTTCTGTGGGGTATCCACTGCTATCGGGCGTATTTCGCTCTGTTCATTCCCTTGTGGTTGCGTTTATCCTTCCCACGCATCCCAACGCTCACAAATAGTTGTATTGAAAAAATTGGCGAAACTAAGCAAAACAAAACATAATGCCGTGTGGCGTAAGCAACACTAGCAACACTAGCAAAATTCGTAATTTCCAGATTCGTAATTGATTTTTAATCCTACGCTTCTAAAATTTTGACTTAAAAATCATCATCATTTACCTGTAGTTTAAACTCTGCCACTTCGTTGCCAATTTGCAATCTCGACCAATTGTTTACATCATTGACATCTTTGGTCAATGTATCGCCCTGTTCATTTATGATGGTAAGCTCTTTAAATTGGCGAATATTTAATGTTTCTAAAGTATTGATATTTAGCTTTTTGAATGGTACTCTGTTTGCAAAATGCACACCTTTCTAATTGCTCAAAAATGACAGATAAATCACAATGCATATAAATGATTTTTTGTCTCAATTTCCAAAAAGTTAATTTTTTAAATTCCTTGATTTTTTTTCTACAATAATTTTGAAAACGAA
>CALFBW010000182.1 GCA_937951415.1 uncultured Chitinophagales bacterium
ATTCCGTCTCTGATAAACATAGCTTGTTTCAAAAAGTCTATCAATTTCTGCCAAAGCAAAAGGAAAGGATTGCAAAAGTGCCCGATATTGAGGTGAAGAGAGAATCTTCTAGGAGAGTTACGGTGGACAGCCTTGAAGTGAATGAGGAAGAAGAAACTTTTGAAGGAGCTCTTCCTTATGATCAAAATTCTGAAATCGAAGTTTCTCAGGAATTAGCCGTCTTAAAGCGGCAACGCATTAAAGCGAACAAGCAAGCATTGGAAAAAGAAAACGACGAGAGTCGCATTAGAGCAGGTGTCCTTGATGATTTAAGAAAACTTAAGGTAGATCAGCACAAAGGCCGTGGAGGCGCTAAGGGGCCGCAGGAGCTCTCACAGGAAGAGTTGATCGAAAGTATTCGACTAAAGATTAGTGCTTTTAATGATAAGAAGCTAGGAAGGGGTTGTAAATCGGACTTGGAAGACAAAAGTCCAACGATAAAAATGGATGCTCATAATATTGCTCAGATAAGAGAATCGCTTTCTAAGTTAGACGAAAGTAGTATCAAAGAAGAGGTAAAGGAAGACTTGCAAGCCTCTTATGAGCAAGGAAATGAAACGGAAACAAACGCTTTGTTGTTCGAAGCGCAAGGCAAGATTAAAGAGGCAATTGGGGTCTATGAAATTCTTTTCTTGAGATTCCCAGATAAAAGTGCTTACTTTGCAGGCAAAATCGACAAGCTGAAAAGAAATTATAAATAAATGTATTACTTAATTATAGCCTTACTAGTCATCATCTGTGTTTTTTTGGTGTTAGTAGTATTGGTACAGAACCCGAAAGGGGGAGGAATGGGTGCTGGATTTGGTGGAGCTGCTAGCTCTGCGTCTGGTGGTGGTGTTCAAAGAACAACAGATTTCCTAGAAAAAGCTACTTGGGGATTGGCAATCGCTTTCTTTGCGCTAAGCTTAGTCTCAAACCTATTTACCCCAACGAACTCGGTCGCTACAGACTCTAGTGACCAAATTGAGAACGTCTTAGACGACAATTAGAAGAAACAATGAGAAATGTAAAGGGCCATTCTGATAAGGATGGCTCTTTTTTTTGGACAAAAATTGGCCACTTCTGCTTTGACAAAAACTTAAGCAATAATGTTAAAACAGTGCTTTAATACATGATTCGTAAATCTCTGTTTATCATAGTGTTGATAGCTTTGATTTTGTCATTGATTTTTGCGATCAATCTGATCTTCTTTCGGCCGTTTTCTATCGACCATTTTTACGATAAAGTCTTTGTGAAAGCACTCTTAACAGAACCTGAGATGCTCACGTATGTTGGACTTCCTTTCATAAGCGATTATTACAATGATCAATTAGGTGGCGCTTCTTTGCAGCATCGCAAAGATTTTATTCAGCAAATGGCTGATGACTTAGAGACTTTGAATGCTTATAGCTGGGAGAATCAATCCAAAGAGCAGCAACTTTCTTCTCGTGTTCTGGCAGTTTTCTTAGAGAGCCAAGCAAATGCCAGGCCTTTCGCACATCACGAATATGCAGTGAATCAGTTGAAAGGAATTCATGTGGATTTCCCAAGTTTAATGTTATCAGCACACCAAATTGAAGACGAAGAAGATGCGCAGGCTTACAACAAGCGTTTAGCGTACTTCCCAAGAAAAGTTGAAGAGACCTTAGAAGTACTTGCATTCCAAGAAAAAGGACAAATCGTTCCACCTTTGTGGATGGTAGAGCGGATCAAAGGATCAATCGAAGAATTTCGAGCGCATGCATCTAAAGAAAATCCGTTGTACCAGGATCTGAAATCGAAAATGATTGCCTCGGATCTTTGGAAGAATGAATTGGCTTATGATCAAGCAGTATTAGACGAAACAAAGCATCAGATTGAAAACTCGATTTATCCTGCTTATGATCGTTTACTCCAATTTTTTGAAGGTCTCTCGGATATTGCCTCTACAGAAGATGGTGCCTGGAAGTTGCCAAATGGAAAACAATTCTATCAACATAAAATACAAGAAAATACCACTACAAATCTCACTGCCGAAGAAGTACATCAAGTTGGGAGGAAGGAAGTGGAACGGCTGCGACAAGAGATAGCTGTTTGTTTGAAGGAAATTGACAAGACTAATTCCGATTTAACATTAATGGAACAGATTGATTTTCTTCGCAACGACTCCACTTTTCTTTTCAGAAATTCATCAGAAGGCAGGGCGAATTGTATTCAGAAATATAAAGACCTTATTCGGGGAATCGAAGAAAGGATGCCTGAGGTTTTTGATTTGACGCCTAGTAAAGAGGTCCTTGTTCAGGCAGTCCCTTCTTTTAAGGAAGAAAGTAGCCCGGGAGCGTATTATGAACCTGCTGCAATGAATGGAAGCCGATCGGCCAGCTTCTATGCTAATCTCCGAGACATGAATGCCATTCCCACTTGGTCTATGCCTACCTTGGCTTACCACGAAGCCATTCCTGGGCATCATTTTCAGTTGGGGATTCAAGGGGAGCTGGATCATCTTCCTATGTTTCGACGTGTCTTGCCTTTCATGGCTTATGCCGAAGGATGGGCCTTATATGCAGAACAACTTGCCTGGGAAATGGGATTCTACGATGAGGACCCTTTAGGGAACTTGGGAAGATTGCAAGCGGAGATGTTTCGAGCAGTAAGATTAGTGGTAGATTCGGGGATTCATCATTACCAATGGACTCGAGATGAAGCCATTTTCTACATGCGAGAAAATACAGGAATGGCGCTAGGAGAAGTCGAGGCGGAGGTAGAGCGTTACATCGCTTGGCCAGGACAAGCCTTGGCATACAAAATCGGGATGCTTAAAATCTTAGAGTTGAGGGCAAAATGTAAAGCGCAATTGCAAGAAGAATTTGACTTGAAAGAATTTCATAGAGTGATCCTAGAAAATGGCTCTGTTCCATTAACGGTTCTAGAACAACTGATTGAGGAATACTTGGAGGATAAGCGAGTAGATAAATTTTTAGAGTAATAAAATACCATGAAATTTATTCGAATAAAAAACAAGGAAGTTAAGACATGACTTGGATTTATTTTATTGACTTATTGGGAACATTGGTTTTTGCTATCAGTGGAGTGTTAACAGCCGTAGAAAAGAAATTTGACTTTGTTGGTGCCGCGATTCTTGCACTAGTTACTGCTGTAGGTGGCGGAACTTTGAGGGATATATTGATTGGAAATACTCCGGTAGGATGGATGAAGGATCTGAATTACATTCTAGTGATTTCCTTAGCCTTACCGATTTGCTTTTTTTTCAAAACTCGAATTCAAAAATGGCGGAAGGGTATCTTTTTGTTTGATACAATAGGAATTGCTTTGTTTACCATTTTGGGAATGCAAAAAACATTGCATCTTGGACTTTCTCCAATTATTGCTGTGATGATGGGAATCGTATCTGCGGTTTTTGGTGGAGTAATTCGCGATGTTTTAGCGAACGATATTCCCCTTATATTTCGGAAAGAAATATACGCTAGTGCTTGCTTAGCTGGAGCAGTAGTTTACTTAGTGCTTGATCCACTACTTCCATCCATGTACGCCATGATGAGTTCTATAAGTGTTGTTTTTATTCTGCGATTTTTGGCAGTTCGAAACAATTGGGGAGTACCTTTTAGTCCTTTGCGTTAGAGATGCAAAGTGTGTAATTTACCAATTTGAACTGTTTTCCAACGACATTGATAGTTTCAAAAATACTTCCTTAGAAAGCCTCTACGCAGCCCTGCTGTGTCTACGTTTTCTGCCTCGTATTTCTATAAAAGAAGCTTTGTCGTCGGGAACCAGTTCAATTTTTGATACTTAGATAAGGTGCATTCCTTAGTATTTACTACCAAAGTCGACTCGTCTCTATTTGGTGAGGACAAGCCGCTGATATGCCACCTGATTATCTTTCAAGAAACTAATAAAATAAACACCTGTTTTCTTTACCTTTAATTCTAGGGTTTCTTCACTTACTTGGAATGGCACAAACTGGCCTTGCTGAGAATAAATATTGATACTAGCTAATTCTTTAGAATTTAGAAATTCATTCATTCGCCATTTACCCGTGGAATTTGGGTTAGGATAAAATACTTCTATAGCTTTTGCAGAAGCCTCTGCGAATGGTACAGCATTTATCATATCTTCAGATTCACTGAAAAATTCTACGCCTCCCCTGTAGTTTCCCACCACCATGTCTAACTTTCCGTCATTGTTAATGTCTGCGATAGAGACGGAACTGTTCCGCCCCGCAGTGCGCTTTAAAATCATTGTGTCCAATAATTCAAATGCTCCCGATTCTAGATTTGACTCAATATCACCATAG
>CALFBW010000183.1 GCA_937951415.1 uncultured Chitinophagales bacterium
TGGTATCGAAGATTTAGGAGACGATCCTGAAGAGCTAGAATTTGTAACAGCAGTTGAGAAGTATTTGGCAGATAATAAATGCCATTATTGGTATTACTATGCTGACAAAGAAAGTGAAGTGTCTTACTTGGCTCCACTAAATGAAAAAGGCCTAAAACCAAATTTTACGGATGTTTGGCACCCTGATGAGAGAATCGGAATATCAACAATTGAAACAGCAGTAAAAGCCTTTGTCAAGAAACACTTAGTGATTGATAATTGTGAAGTCGAAATTCAGGATGGTGAATCTTTCGAGGAATCCTATAAATCCTTCAAGGAAGAGCAGGACTTGCGTGGAGAAGGTTCAAAAGTTAGGATAGAGTTTGCGGACGATGTAGTGGAAGAGTTGAGTAGAAAGTGGAAATTGTCGACAGAAGAAGTATTAAAGAAATTGAAGAAGACTATCCAATAGATGAGAAAGCGATTTTCGACAAAGAATTATGCGTAATACAATTGAAGGACGACATCACTTCTATTGAGAGCGATGTAATGGGTCTTCTTGCTCTTCGGCAATTAATCCTAAGAAATGTTCTTTTCGAGCATTTTTCGACACTTGGACTGATTTCTGTATTTTAGTAGTGTGGTAGATTGTATGTAGGAATCCTTAAATCAGCTCTAAATTTTTACTTAATAAAATAGACCCGCATGAAAATCTTAAAGTACATCCTCGGTTTGCTCCTTTTGTTAATCGTCATCTTTATCGGAATGGGCTTTGTCTTTCCATCTGTAAGCTACGGCAGTGAAATCGTAGTGGACAAGCCAATAGAAGAGGCTTGGGGAGTCATTTCAGATGAGACCAAGGTCGCGCAATGGATCAAGGGGCTTCAGAAAATGGAGCTGGTAAGCGGTACTCCTAATACGGTGGGTGCGGTTTCTAATATATACGTAGAAGATGGTGGCCAAGAATTCGTGATGAAGGAAACGATTACGGCGATAAAGCCCAATGAGTTAATTGCAATGACTTTCAGTATGGACATCATGGACATGGAATACGAAATGACCGCGGAGGAAAAAGACGGGAAAACGATCATCAAGTCTCAATCAAAAACCACTGGAAATGGAATGTTCGCGCGTTCCATGATTTCATTTATGAAGGGAGCCATGCAAGCACAGGAAGATGAGAATATGGGAAATTTGAAGAAGGTAATTGAGGAGAATACGGATGTTTATTAGGCTGTTGGTTGAAATTAGGAAGTCGAAAAGTATAGTAAATGTATAGCTGAAAGATTCTTCCGAGGAAAAGCTGGAATTTATATGATTCATGGATGTCTTTTTTATTATTCCCGCCCTTAATCTATAAAAACGTAGGGAGAAAATCATGTTACCAGTTTTAGATTGATACACATTTTATTAGGGTAAAAGTGTATTCGTGAAGTACCGAAACTTCATGATTTCCTTTTGATATTTTATTTCTAGATCAATCAATTTCAGTCGCGCATGGATGTATTTTTCTTGTCTTTTGTTTAGTAGAAACATAGAGCTTTCTCCAAAATCAAATTTCACACTTTCTCCTTCTAGGAGTGAGCGATACCCATCTAGCGTTTGTTTCATCAGTTCTATTTGTTGGGATAAAATGGCCTGTTGATTTATGCTGTTTTCCGTTTTGTTGCTGAGTTCAAATGTTTTGTTTTCAAAATCAAGTTTTGTTTCTTTTACTTTAATCCTGTTTTTTTGCAATGCCCCCTTTTCAGCGCGGAAAAGAAGCGGCATGGAAAAGTCGAATCCCCATTTGTAATTTCCCATAGAAAAAACAGGCTGAATGTTTTGAGAGGAGGTGGAGAAAAGAGGATGGTATTTTACTTTTAGTTTGGGTTTTAGTTTTTCTTTTTTGAGTTTTTGATCCAGTTCTAGCGTCTGTATCTTGTACTCGTATTTTTGAATGAGGGGATGCTTGCTAATTGAAAATAAATTTAAACTATCACTGACCATGGATAGTAAGGCGATCATTTCTTCTTCGGGAATGGTGCTGTCGTTTAGACCAATGGGTTCGGAATCATACCAGAGAAAATTTTCCATCCTTTGTTGTGCTTCTAGTAAGTTTGCTTCATTGTATTGTAATTCGTTTTGAGCATCTTGGAGTAAAATGAAAGCTTCTAAGGTGTCCATAGCTGTTTTTTCTCCTCCGAGATAAGATGACTTCGTATTCTCTGAATAGCTTTGAGCTAAGTTTCTGTTCTCAACAAAAACTTTTTTATAGGAAAATTTCTTTTGCCATTCTAAGTAAGTATTCGAGGCTCTGTAGAGTAATTCATTTAAAAGAAGTTCGCGTTCGTTTTCGGTAATAGCATCAAAAATTTTGGCCTGATCAAGTGCAATTCTTCCTTCATTGATAAATAGGCCCTGTAAAACATTTACTTCTATCCCTGCCTTCCAAAGACCAAATTCTTCCGTGTTAGCTTCAGGGTTAAGAAACGTTCCATTGGAATTTTCGTAACCACCAATGAAGTCAAGCCCAAATTTTGTAGGTATTTTAAGCTTTGCATCGTAGTATCGAAAATAACGTTTATCATCAAAGTCTTTTTCATCCCAGGACAATTCAATTTTTGGATCGAGTATTCCTTTCGCCTCTAACCAGTTGGCAGAACGAAATTCGTTTTGTAGTTCTGCTTTTTTAGCCAAGGGGTGATGCTGAAGCACCATGCCAACAAAGTCTTCATAGCTCAAAACACTTGTTTGCTCTTGCGCCAAAATTAGAGAGGAAGTGCTAATGAGAACGAATAGAAAAAGTTTGATGGAGAAGTTAATCATTAAATTCCTTTGTTTTGAAGGTCATGTTTTCCAAGGTTTTTCCGTGAGGACTGGCTTTTCCATTTTCGTCAACATGTACGAAAACGATATGGGAAATAGTGATAATGCTTTGTTTGGAAAATAAATTCCTTACTTCACAGGAAAAGCTAATGGATGTACGACCAATTTTTTGAAAACCCAATCCAATTTCGATCACATCACCTTGCCTTGCTGAGTTAATAAAGTTTATTTCAGAAATGTATTTGGTGACGACCTGCTTTGATTTTAGCTTTGTCATTGCATAAATGCCAGCTTCTTCATCGATCCATCGAAGCAAGGCGCCTCCAAATAGGGTATTTCTGGCATTTAGATCTTCAGGTTTTATGAGTTTGCGGGAATAGAATTTCATCTTGTTGGAAGCTATTTTATGGATTTTATGGGAGCCTTTCTTTTGACAGATTTATTGCGCTCATTCCCTTTTGAATAAAATTCGGCGGGGAAGCCGTTGAGTTTGCGCCATAATTCATACCAAATGGGCACATTCGAAAGAAGTAGGAATGCCCTTGTTCCTGTTCCGACTCGAAGTTCGGAGGGCCAATCACGATCATTTTTATCTGGACTAATGAGAATGCGGTAGCTGCCATTTTCACTGATAAAGCGATCAATAGCAACTATGTTTCCAGAAAAAACTCCGGTAGAAGAAGCGGGCCAACCACTGATTAAGATGGCAGGCCAACCATCAAATCGCAAGCGGGCTTCTGTATCAATTTTTAGGAGGGCCAGATCTTGAGGTTTTACATATACTTCCACTGCTAAATCGTATTTTTCTGGCATAATGGTAGCAATATTAACACCTTCTTTGACCGTTTCTCCCAGACCTTTTTTGAGTGTTTTTGTAATGTAACCCGATTGCGGAGCTCTTAAATAATACAGCTTACTTCTTTCGGTGTAATTGCTCAATTTATTTCTAAGTTTAGAGCTTTCTGCCACACTTTCTAGACGAGAGGAAATAGCTGTTTGCTTTTCCGATTGCGCCTTTGCTAATTTTTCTCCATAATTCTGATCTGCCGAAAGTAGTTCAATTTGTAAATTGGCAAGAGCATTTTTTTGATTTAGGAGTTTGTTTTGTTGAACACTCATCTTTGCTTGACTGGCCTGCAGTTTAAGTTCTTTTTCTTGTAAATCACTTAAGGACTTTAAGCCTTTTTTGTAAAGTTCTTCTGTTCTTGATAATTGATTTTTTGCAACAGAGAGATTGATTTCAAAAGCGGCTAAATCTATGCTGTCTATTTTAATCTTATTCCTCGATTGTTCTATTTTGTTCGCTATTTGTTTGCGTTTTAGCAGCAGTCCATCTTGCAGTGCTTTGTATTGCTTATCGAGCGCCACTACCTTTTCAGAGTAAGAATCTACACTTTGTGTTTTGGCTTCCATTTGCTCAGCGGTTCTTTCTAGTAAACTAGGATCAAAATATTCGCTCTTTATTTCAGATAGGAAAACAATTGTATCACCTTCTTCTACAAAATCACCTTCTTGAACATACCATTGTTCGATTTTTCCAGCAATGATTGACTGGATTCCTTGAGGTCTTTGTTCTGGCGATCGAGTGGTAATGTAACCTTTGGCACTTACATTTTGCGTCCAAGGTAGTAGTAAGCAAATACATCCAAGTAAGAGAAGAATGCCTATGATGACTAAAGGTAATCTACGTAATTTACTTTTCTTGAGTAGATGGTAAGAAGAAAATTCTTCTAGCTTTAGAGAATCCGATATGCTGTTTTTCGAGATGTTAAGCATGATTAATCGTTTCGCTTAAGTCAATTATTTTGGTACATTTATTTTGCCAATAGTGATAGTCGCAAATCACTATTACCGTCCAAGGATGCTTTTTATCCATAATGAAATCGACGATGCTCTTTTTTTCATTCTCTTGTATAAATTGTAATGGATCTTCCATCAATAGTAATTTGGGTTGACCAATAAGCAGTCGTGCAATGAGAATTTTTTGAATGATGCTTCTTGGCAACCTACGACCTTCACTATCAATAGGGCTATCGAGGCCTAGAGCTTGGTGAGCTACATAGTCATGGAGCTTTAGAGCATTTATTATTTCAAAAAGTTCTTTAGTGGGTATTTTTCGACCCATAGTAATATTTTCTTGCATGGTGCCTTCAAACAATTCATTAGTCGGAAATGAAACACCTAAGTGCTGGTAAAGATGATCCCGATGATAGTTGGCAAAAGGAATACCATTCAGTAAGATTTCACCATCTTCGATTCGATGAATACCAGAAAGAATTTGGAGTAGTAGGGTTTTTCCACTACCTGAAGGACCATTTAAGAGTACTTTTTCGGAGGCAGATATTTGAAACGAAAGATTGTCAATGATCTTTTTTCTCTCATCAGGAAATCCGAATTGAATATCTGTGGCTTTGATGGAAAGTCCACCTTTCTCTTCTATTTGGGCTTGACCCGTGTTTTTGTCTAGTGCTAAATCCGTAACATACCCGATCTTTTCTAGGGCGGTCAATACATCGTATATGATGTCGATAATTCGCAGCAATTTTTCTACGGAGTTAATGATCAATATGATGATGATCTCCGCAGCAACAAACTGTCCGATATCCATTTTCTCTTGAAATACTAAGTAGCCACCAAGCACCAATAGTCCTGCGGCAACGAATACTTTAAAGCCAATGAATAGTCGAAATTGATTGAGCAATACTTGAAAGTGATTCTCCCTAGAATTGAGGTAATTCGTTACAATGCCATCCGTTTTGTTCAAGTGAAAATTATGAGAGGCATGTAATTTGAAGCTGCGGTTAACTCGTGCAATTTCTTCTAGCCAGTAAACTACGCGGTATTTGTGTTTACTTTCTTTAAGACTAGTTCGCAATCCTTTCGGTCCGGTAAATTGGAAGATGAGCCAAAGAATTAGGAATAAACTCATTCCGAGAATGATAAAATAGGGACTGTAAATGGTTAAGAGTAATAAACCAAAAATGATCGTAAATGCGGCTAATGAGAAATCGATTAGGATTTTTGGTAGACCTTTTTGAATGGTTAGTGTATCGAAAAAGCGATTGACCAACTCAGGTGCATGTATTTTGTCTAGTTTTAAAAAAGAAATTTTTGGGATGCGATACGCAAATTCTAGGGAAGATCGTGTGAAGATGTCTTGTTGGATATTTTCAACAATCCGAAGTTGCTGTACTTGGAATATGCCACTCAGTGCTATACCCATGAGAACAAAGCTGACTAAGACAATCCATGAGGAGGTGAGTTCCCCTACTTGTATGTAATTGATGATTGCCTGAATTCCTAGTGGGAGCGTTAGGTTGACCATACCATTGAAGACCGCGTAGGTGTATATTTTGCGGAGTTCAGGTTTGTACAATCTCAACAGATTCCAGAAACGTCTCATTGGTGGTATGGCCATGCTGTCTAGATTGTTTATTGAGAGATAAAACATTCCAATCCGCAATATGTTCTTATCTGGGAGTTGCTTTGACACAAAGTCTCAACAAAACTAAATTTTTAACAGTCCGTTAAAGATTCTTAATCAAAACTAGGCTATCAGTTTCTTAGATATTGGGGACTATTCTGTATTTCTAGAGCATTACCCTATTATGCTTTTTGTAGTTCTTCAAGCCTTTTTAGCTTTTATCTGGCAGCGGTAATTTTTTGTTCTTTTACGGCAAAAGATGAATTTTGATAAGATGAATTTGAGTTGATCTCATCACTCATGAATAATCACATCTCCATCACGCAAAGCAATAAAGAGCCATTTATTATCAATACACCTTTGCACTTCTAAACCAATGTCTTCCGATTCAAAATGATCAGAATCGTAATGTGGCATAAAGGAATAGTTAAACACACCCAAGCCTTCGTAAATGGCTTCCTTTTGGTTTTCTTACGGAAAATTATTAGGCTCATCAACGTTTTCAATCGACTTCAAAGAGTCGGACAAAATGCTAATGCCCGCGCTGTAACCGCCATAAAGGAAATCTTCACGTTTTCTTAAGGAGGAGAAAAGTTGGTCGAAGCCACTTAATTTCATGGCCATTCGTAAAACGAAAGTGTTTCCACCGCTTACCCACAGTGCGCCTAAAGAATCGAGCTTCGATTGAAGTGCCGTTTGTTTTCCGAAATACGATGAAAGATCTAAAGCCTCCGATTGAAAGCCTAGTTTGTCAAGGAAATCCATTTCCTCTTGTTGGTGCTTGGCTGCACGTGCTGGATCAGCGCCTACGCAATCTCTGGAATTGTTGATGTGTCCCAGTTTTTTATTACTCGATTGTAGTCGAACTAATTCGGAAGTTTTATTGCCAAAATTGTAGGAAGATAAATAGTATTTCATAAGCTCTTTTTTTGAGATCGCATTTCACTTAGAACCAGAAGGTGCAGAATAAAGAAACACCATTTCAAAAAGAAGCGTTCAATAAAAATGGGCTAGTCGTTTTGTTGTTCCAAGTCCAACTCAAAAAGAGAAACGGGATCTTCCCGGTAGTGCGCTGGTAATTGCTCCACATTCTTTAAGGTGGTCATACCTAAGAAGGTGAAACCATTTTTGCAATAGTGATCGATCAGCTTCTTGTTTTCGCCAACGGTATCGAGGCGTACATACCTTTTTCCGTTTTCAGCAGCGTGGCTCTTTGCCCAAGCAACAATTTTTGCAACGAGGTTTTTTCCACGAACTTCAGGGTCAGTAGCAATGCGGTGAATATATACGGAAGGATCGCTGTTCTTTTCTTCCCAGATGTCAGGATCAGAGAAGGTCGTAGCGAATACTGCAAGGATTTTTCCATCCTCGGTAATCTTCCATTGCCTATTTTCTGCGATTTCTCCCTTTACCAGTGATTCTTCGAATATCGGCCAATGTACCTTGTAGCGCTCTTTTTGGTAGGCGATGGCGATACCGTACAATCGAAAGATACTGGCTAGATCAACTATGGTGCTGTTCTCGATTTTCATATTTCTTGCTGGGGTTTTTCTTGATGGGGTTTATTGCGATAAACCCTTACCCTAGGGATTTATTGGATAGAACC
>CALFBW010000184.1 GCA_937951415.1 uncultured Chitinophagales bacterium
GTATTTATTGAACAACATACCATAGAGCAAAATGATTGGGGGAGAAAAGGAAAACAGCAGTGCTGCTAGTCCCCACTTGTTGTTCCGGCCGAGAATGTTCCAAGTTTGATCAAAGGCATTTCCCGCGAAAGCCGAAAGGAAATTTACGAGGTCTCCGAAAAGGGTCAATCCGAAAAAGAGAATTTTCGGTACTAACAGAAAAAAAATCAGCGGCGGAAGAAAGTCCCGAGTAAGTTTGTACCTAGGAAAAGGCCCGAGGAATAAAAGCGTAAATATTCCTAAGACAAAAATCCAAGAACTGTATTGCCAAATCAACTGGAAAGTCGATCTGTTGTTTCCAAGGAAATGTTCTGCTAATTGACCTATAAATGATCCGCAATATCCATCAATCAAGAATAGTAGAAATGCAAAAAATACAGCAGGAAAAATGGCTCTTAAAAATGACATCTTAGGCGGGGCGGAATGCTTTGTTTGGTGTACGTATTAAATTACTAGTAGCTCTAGCAACCAACTTGCCAGATTCGGAATAAATAAAGCCGTCGCAATTGACCATCGTTTTTCCGTAGCGAACCACTTTGGCTTCTACTTTTAGATTATCGCCCGGTTTGGCGACAGAAAGAAAATCGACTGTTAGATTGACGGAGGTGTGAAAGTTTTCATCGTGTAAAGTGTAGACAGCCGCTCCGATTACATCATCAAGAATCATGGAGCTCACACCACCATGTAGCGTTCCTCCTGGGTTCATCATGTCAGCACGCGTAGGAATGCGCATGATCACATGACCTTCTTCAATCAATTCCAAAGTTCCCTTCAACCAATGGGTGATCGGCGAAGGACTGTTGGATGAATCTTGGCCTACAAAAGCCTGCATGAATTTTACGGTGGGGTTGCTCATTGAATCCTTTTGATGACGATAAAACAAGGGAGAAGAGAGGAAGGTTCTCTAAAGCGGTTCTTTTATTTAATACTAAAAATTCCTTTTTATTAGCGAATCTTAGCGCAGGCATTTTTTGATGGCTCGTAAATGGTGATCAAAGTGAGCTTGTAAAAACTCCACCGTCTGATAAAAGTTTAAAGGACCCGCATAGGGATGACGAAAAACAGAAAGCTCCATGGTTTCTTCGGGCAGATCTCGCATAAAAGTTTTCCAATCCGCTCGGGTTTTTCGCCACTTGCTCATGGTATCTGCAAGCTCTGCACGATCTGGAACCGTAGCGGTGATTTTAGGAGCTTTTGCCTTTCCTCCTGATAGAAAGAACATTTTCATGGCTAGGAATTTAAGCTTCGATTTGAGGCCTGTTTTATTGCTAGCATCAAGATGTGGAATCTTCTTCCGCATGTAAGCTAAGACACCCACTTCCACCAGAACCAAATGCTCCATATGTTGAATGGCCGACCACTTACCTTTCTCTGGAGAGTGATTCAGTTTGTCCACATCATACTCAGCCGCCATCGCTTCTAATTGTGTGAGTGATTCTTCGAGACCATCGTAGACAGATTTGACTTTTGGGTGCATAGCAAAGGATTAAAGAGTATTGGTTTCAAACAAAAATAGCAGTCCCATTTTAGAACTGCTATTTATTACTTTTCTTTTATGAAGCTGCAATTACATGCGCTCCGTAGTTTGGATTCCCAAGAGATTCATTCCAAGCTTCAAAACGTTTCCAGTTACTTCTGCAAGAGACATTCGGAAGTGATCCAAGTTCTGATCTTTATTATTCAATACTTGACAAGCCGTCCAAAAACGATTGAAGGTTTTCGCCACATCGTAAATGTGATTGGCAATCAAAGAAGGATCATAAGTCTTCGCAGAATCTTGCACCACAAAAGGTGTTTTGTAAAGCAATTGAATCAGTTCTTGCTCGATGGGTTCAATGCTCTTCACTTTAAAGTTTGGATCAATCGCCTTTCCAAATTTTCTCATCACTGAACGTGTTCGTACATAAGAGAACATGAGGAAAATAGCAGAGCGCCCTTGAAGTGAAACCGACTCTGCAGGATCAAAAGTCATTTTCTTTTTCGCGTTCACATTTAGCATGAAGTACTTCAATGCAGCTAAGCCTAAATCGTGATACAAAGCTTGAGATTCTTCTTCGCTGAAATTGCTCAATTTTCCAGATTCTTTGGTTGCTTCTGCAGCGCGTTCCACCACTTCGCGCATCAAATCATCAGCATCAACCATTGCGCCTTCACGGGTTCGCATACGGACATTACCAGGTAAGTGAACCATTCCGTAAGACAAGTGATAAATGCCTTTTGCATAATCCTTGCCTAACTTTTCTAGAACAATTTGCAATTGTTTGAAGTGCAGGTTTTGCTCATCACCAACTACGTAAATGCTCTTGTCCATTCCGTAGTGGGCGTAGCGCATTTCTGCCGTGCCCAAGTCTTGCGTAAAGTACAGGGAAGTCCCATCCGAACGTAAAATACGTTTTGGGTCCATATTGTGCTCGCTCAAATCAACGAAAAGCGAACCGTCTTCATCCTTGGTGAAAACACCAGCTTCTAATCCTTGTTGGGCAATTTCTTTTCCGTATTCGTAGGTTTCTGACTCGTAATAATCACGTTCGAAATCTACTCCTAAGGTAGCATAAGTTTCTTCGTAGCCTTTGTATACCCAAGAATTCATTCGCGCCCAAAGCGTACGAGTTTCCAAATCGTCAGCTTCCCACTTTCGCAATAGTTCGCGGGCCTGCTGCATCAATTTGCTGTTCTTTTCTGCGCTCACTAAATCAGCTCCTGCTGCCACTAATTCCGAAAGTTCTTCCTTGTACATTTTGCCAAAACGCACATAGTAATCTCCTACGAAATGATCTCCTTTCACGCCTTCCGATTCAGGCGTTTTTCCTTCGCCTTCATTCATGTAAGCCACCATCGATTTACAAATCGCCAATCCTCGATCGTTCAGGATGTTTACTTTGTGCACTTGGTAACCATTGGCTTTTAGAATTTCTGCCATGGAATAACCCAAAACCATATTTCGCAGGTGCCCAATGTGCAACGGCTTGTTAGTGTTTGGTCCACAATACTCTAAAACGACAATTTCTCCATTGCTCGCTTGCTTCCCGAAGTGATCATTGCTTTGCATGGCCTTCAAACTGTCCACCCAAGTGCTATCGCTGATGCTTAAATTCAAAAAGCCTTTGATTACATTGTGCCCGGTAACAAAGGGCAGACCTCTTTCTAGAAACGATCCGAGTTCGGCTCCAATTTGCTCGGGTTTTTTTCGAGCTTGACGGGTGAAAGGGAAAGTTAATAAAGTAATATTTCCTTCAAACTCCTTTCGGGTGTCCTGCAAGGTAATTTGTGAAGCATCTATGTCCACATCATAAAGCGATTTTACCGCCATTACGGTCACCTGCTTTAATTTGTAAATAAAATCTTTTACTTCTTCCTTTTGAACAGCAAGGGGGCGTTCTACCACTTGCTTTTGTTCCGCAATACTTTTTCTTTTTGGCAAGCGCGCTTTCTCTTCAATGACCACTGGTGGTAATTGTTTTACGACTGCTTTCTTTTTTTTATTCGTACTTCCTTTAGGGCGGCCTCGTCTTCTTTTTACAGGAGGTGTTTCTTCTGTTGCATGCTTAGCTTTTGTACTTGTCTTTTTCTCAGAAGAAAGTTTGCGCGGTCTTCCAACTGATTTCTTTTTTGTACTTGCTTTCTTGTTCGACTTGGGGCCAGCCTTTACTGTCTTTTCTGAACCGAGATCCAATTCTTTGGCTTCATTCCAATCTACTTTTGCGGCAGCTAAAAGAGCTCGCTCTTCCGCAAGTTGTCTGGAAATGGCTAGAATTTGATCGTTGTAATCGTTTACCACTATTTCTAAAGCGGCGGTTTCGAGTTGCTTGTTACTCATATGTCTGTAAATATCACGCTAAGAATGAACTGCAGCGCAATGGTCGTTGAAAATTGAAGACTACAAAGGTACGCCGTAAAGAATTAAAATGACCCTTCATTAAATGTATTAAAACCCGATAGTATGTCTGTTAGTGCTGCAAGAAAGCTTTTACATTTGAGGCTATGGTAAGAATAGGACTCCTTTCAGATACGCACAGCCATTTGGGCGATAATGTGTTCGAGCACTTTGCCGAAGTAGATGAGATCTGGCATGCGGGCGATATTGGAAACTTGGAAGTTGCTGATAAGCTGGAAGCTTTTGGGAAACCCACTCGGATGGTGTTTGGCAACATCGATGGAGCCGATGCGCGTTTGCGTTACGAATTGGATCTGCGATTTCGCATTGAAGAACTCGATGTTTGGATGACACATATTGGTGGCTATCCTGGTAGGTATAATAAAAGAGTACGTGAACTTTTGAATGAAGGACCAACTCCTGGTTTATTCGTTTGTGGTCATTCGCATATACTCAAAGTCATTTATGATAAAAAGTACCAGATGTTGGCCATGAATCCTGGCGCTTGTGGAAAACACGGCATTCATCGCATAAAGACAATGCTTCGATTTACCATTGATGGAGCAAAAATCAAGGATTTGGAGGTGATTGAATCGCCCCGTTAAGACGCTCTTTTATTTATTAGAAAGTCATTTTTAAGCAATAAAAAAGCGCCTCCCCCGAAAGGGAAGCGCTTCACCAATAATCATATAACCACTAAAAAGTATCTCGCTGTATTTAGCTTACGCTTACCACCTTTACTTCTGGCTTCACTTCTTCCACCTTGTTCAATTTGATGGTTAAGATGCCGTTCAAGTAAGTGGCTGAGATTGCTTCTCTGTCGACCTTGTCGCCAATTTTGAAGCTTCTCTTGAAGTTCTTTCTGGTGAATTCGTGACGAATTTTATTACCAGCTCGACAACAGTTGTCGTCTTTTGCGCTGACCTTAATTTCCTCTTTTGTTTCACCATCGCTTGTGTCTTCGGCCTTTGTCGTGCACGCTTCAGGCTTAGCATTTGATGCTGCAATACTTAAGATGTTTTCTTCGATTTTGATTTCAAAGTCCTCCTTGCTCCAGCCTGCTGCTACTACATCCAGAATAAACTGCTCGTCTGTTTCTGTGATGTTAACGGGTGGGTTGCCGCGCTGTAATTCGCGCTCTACCTCATTGATCGTGTTTTCGAAAAATCTTGGCTGGAAGATTTCATCGACTAGATTGATAAATCCGTTTGATCTTGCTTTTCTCTTGAAATTTCTCATTTCTATAAAATTTTGTGTTTAGTAAAAATTGATTCAAACCATTGCGTTTGATGGTAAGCATAGGTCAAACGAGATGCCATTCGAATTTTACTGCCAAAATGGCTATTTATTTTAAATTGTAATGCCAAAATGACATATTGGGTAAGTTTTTAGCGGAAAACTTGTCTGATGGGAGGGAGTAGTCTTTGAATTTTGATTTCCCCTTACTTGGCGTTCTTGAGGGCAGAACAGGATATTCAAGATGAGAAAGATGCACAAGATCAGTGGACTTGGATGGCTAGTAATATTATGCCGCGCTTCGGCATTTATTTGATTGAGCTCAAATACGTGAGCGATGGAAGCGAAGTATTTTATTTTGTCCTGTTGTGTCGAATGATATTGAGATATATGAAGATTAAGTTTCGGATGCTAGAATTCGTATCCCATCTTGAATATCTTTTTCATCTTATAAATCCTGTTCAAGACAATTGCTACGAGGAGTATGTAAAGCCATATTTATTACTCCGGAATTTCTACCAAGCCTGCTTTTTCTTTCCGTTGAAAATCTTTTATTAGCAAGAAATAAAGGAAGACCCCGACGATGTATAGGGCGGCAGTAATTAGGAAGATATTTCCATAGCGCAAACCACTTTCTCTGAGGAAGCGGAAAATTAGAGAAGAGAAAACCCAGGAACCCGACCAGATAGAACTGGTAATAGCGCTCATCATTTCCCGATTTTTACTGCCAACATAATACATTGTCATTTCGGTAGTCATTGGATTGGCAATGCTCATCAGAGGTTGGCGCAACATGAAGCAAGCAATGGCTAGGTACAAAGCCCAATAGTAGTCTTGCATAAAGTCAGTCAGGGCTAGAATAATGAGGGCGACGACGGCGAGACTTTGCGTATAAGTTATGGAAGGATAGCCAAAGCGTTTTTTAATTTGCGGAATAAAAAGTGCACAGATAAGTACGAGAACATGCGTGAAAGTTCCTAGCAATGCGTATTGATCAGAGTCTACGCCAAAGCTGTTATAGAAGAATAGATTGACAAATGGAATCGTAAGACCTGCGCCGACAGCAATCACTAAAACTGGAAGGGCAGCTTTTATCATTGGAAGCCATTCTTCGCGCGAGTTTATGAAACTAGCAGTCTGTTTATTTTTGCTAGGAATTTTTTCATTCTTTGTAAGTTGAATAGCCGCAATAATACCTATGATGGCTGTCAGACAGATGACTTCCAAGGCCCACTTTTCATGATAAAGTACAGGGAAGAGGGCTTTTAAACTGAAGATGAGTAAACCTGCGGCAATAAGACCTGCACTCCAAGTAGCAAAGTTTAGGCTAAACGCTCTGGTGTGCAGTTCGGCGGAAAGGTTGCGTAAAATATAGGGAGCAGCGGAAATTCGCAGCATGCTTTCCGAGCCACCAGATAACATCATAAACAAATAAATTCCTAAATGATAATGTGCGTCGATCGATTCAATGAGACCGACTGAGGCAAGGGGATAGAAACAAATGGATAAGATAATTAGTGGACGTATTTTTCGATTTTGTATGAAGCGCCCAAATGGCAGAGCGAAAAGTAGAATAAAGAAAAATCGAGAAGTCCAAAAGGTGGCAATACTCGGATCGTCATAACCCGATTTTGTCATAAAAATATTAAGGATCAAAAAGAAGCTGCAATTGATCAGGTTCATTGAGAACGCGACCGTAAATAACTTAATGATATTGGCGTCTAAGGCTTTGTATTGTTCGAGAAAAGCAAGCAAATCAGTGCGTCATCTGTTGACTAACAAAAGCTACTATTTTTTCTTTTTCGTTCGGATCGAACCATTGAATATCGGTGTCTTTTTTAAACCAAGTCATTTGACGTTTGGCGTAACGTCTTGAATTTTGCTTAAGGTTTTCGACGGCTTCTTCTAAACTAATTTCTCCGCGGAGGTACGGCCAAAATTCACGATATCCTACGGTTTGCATGGAATTTAAATGGGCAAAAGGAAGCAATTTTTTCACTTCTTCCAATAAGCCTTTTTTCATCATAATATCTACCCGCTGATTAATGCGCTTATACAATTCTTGTCGGTCCCAGCGTAAAGCAATTTTAATACTTTGGAAAGGGCGACTTGCTTTTTTCTGATTATGAAAAGATAAAAAGGAACGCCCCGTTAATTGAAATACCTCGATGGCGCGCATGAGTCGCCGCGGATTTAGGTGATCAATTTTAGGATAAGTATCAGGATCAATTTCTCGTAATTTATCCTGCAGTGGCTCGATACCTTCTTTAGCATAAATTGCCTCAAGTTCTTCTCGCAGCTTTTCATCGCGGGGCGGTAAATCATCGAAACCATCGGTGATGGCTTTGGCATACAAACCACTGCCGCCTACTAAAATAGCCAGCTCGGATGCTTGATGTAGTTTAGCAATAAATGGGAGCGCGGCTGCTTCAAACTTTCCCGCATTGAAATGCTCTTCCAAGTCGAGGCAGTCAATAAAATGGTGAGGAGCCGCAGCACGTTCTTCCGCATCAGGCTTTGCTGTGCCAATTTCCATTTGACGGTAAAACTGACGAGCATCGCAAGAAACGATTTGCGCCGAAAATTGCTGCGCCAAATGAATGGCCAATCCAGTTTTTCCAGAAGCGGTAGGCCCAAGAACGCACAGAAGATATTTGTTAGACAATTCGCTCACTAGAAACCTGCTCGGCTATTTATTACAAATTATTAAATTAATAAAAATGCAAAAAAAAAACATTTATTTCGAAACTGCTGTTAAGCCCAAAGCTTTCCCTTGCTGTAACATGAAAGCTATGGCAGCTTCCAACTCGTTAGGAATTTCTCCGTCGAGGATGGCTTCTCGGATCGCATTTTTAATGATGCCAATTTCACGCCCGGGTTTAAGTCCGAAGGTTTCCATGATCAATGCTCCATCAACAGGCGGCTGCCAATTCCGGATTTTGTCTTTTTGTTCTACCGCCAATAGTTTTTCCACCACCATGTCGTAGTTCTCCAAGTATTGCCGCACCTTTCTTTTGTTCTTCGAAGTAATATCGGCGCGACACAACATCATCAAATCATCGATGTCATCGCCCGCATCGAAAAGTAATCGACGAATGGCTGAATCGCTGACGTTTTCCTTGGTCAAGCTAATGGGTCGAAGGTGTAATGCCACCAACTTTTGGACATATTTCATCTTTTCGTTCAAGGGCAACTTGAGGCGACGAAATATTTTCGGTACCATTCGAGCGCCTACTACTTCATGTCCATGAAAAGTCCAGCCGACCAATTTGTCGAATCGTTTCGTAGGCGGTTTGGCGATATCAT
>CALFBW010000185.1 GCA_937951415.1 uncultured Chitinophagales bacterium
AGTATATTGCAAAATATACTTACCTTCTAAGAATCCATTTAGAGGAAATACAATGGTTTCCTTACTGGAGTATAAGTTTTTACCTTTAGCTAGAACGTAAGTCCTTGAAGCATCTAGTGAATGCAAAGACAAATCAAAAGGCAAGCTTTCCGTTTGCTCTATATTTACTGACAAATAATTGTGTGCAGGATTAGGATAAAGCACCAAACCAACTTGGGTAAATGATTCCAAATTCTTAGCTTCTGTCAAGTCCATTTCAGCATTTGCAGACATAGATCTAGCTACCACTTTCGGATTCGCATGTGGATCGAATTGTTTATTTATATAATCACATAGACCCGTCTGCTCCTTAATCTTTGCACACAATTCTACATCCTCCTTATCAGCACAAAAGCCAGCATTAAAATGAATAGCTTCTCCAGCTTCCAAAAGCAAATGCGTTCCCTCTGCCAAATTATATTCCCCCAACAATTGTGGTGGTTGAACATTTTCAAGTGATTCGCCCACAAAAACCTCACCTCTTATATCATATTCAGAATCACTCGTTAATTCCGAATTGGTCAAATATAAATCATCAGTCTCCCCTTCTTCCAAAACAAAATTGGCGATGGCTTCCGTTATCCCATCTAATACATGTGGATCATTATCTTCATTTGCATATATAGCATCGAATGGACTTAAGTCGCTCCAAGATTGCAAGGGAGGGTAACCAAATTCTTCTCCATCGGTAAAGTCTGTTATATCCATGAAATAATCGTCGGTAACGATCCCTAATGCACTGGTAGTAGGCACAAAACAATGCAAGGGCAATTCAACCTCATATTCCCATGAAATATCTGGAAGTGATTCTTGGGTAATTATCTCTAATATTGAACTAATTACTTGCCACCACGAATTCGCAGTATTTACAGCTGGCGCAGGCAATGCATGAAAATTTGCTGTACCGCCTGGAGCCAAATCAACCGGTGCGGTATTACCGACTGATACTAAGTCAAAGGAGTTCGCTAGTCCTAAGGAATTTAACACCGCAAGAGAGGAGGCCGTTACCCTAATTATATCTGATTCTTCTTGGTCTGCAACAGCAGACATAATAAATTCTATATCTCCTACAAAGGGAAGACTAATCGTCATGTTTACCATTTCATCTCCAGGATTTCCCCACAATCCATCTCCTTCAATACTTCCATTCGCAACAGCAATTCGTCGACAATTCGCTGGATATCCATCCGTTTCTGGATTTAATTCATGGAAAATATTATCGGCCATGGGTTTAAGAAAAGACGGGTGCGCCTCATTAGCATCCTTATCAGTTGCCTTATAATGGTAAATTAGCATTTGCTTGGCTGCAATAGTGTTCAAAGCGTCGGTATTTAATTCCGCCCATTCACCAACTGCTGCCGAAACATTGTCTACTAATTCTAGTAGCCAGCCAAAACTATGTTGCACACATAAGGGCACATTCGCTCCTTCCATTGGTCCGTCAATGGACAACCACAAACGTGTTTGATGATCTTTACCTTCTTGTTCCATCCAAGTCAAAGCATAACGTGTAATCATTGCACCCATACTAGCTCCAGCAACAATCAAAGGCTCGTCTCCCCATTTTACCGCATTAAAGTATTCAATAGCAGAAACTGTCAACATCGCATTATTGAAAATATTTCCACCACCATCAAAATGATCAATAATTACTACCGTATATCCACGGTTTCTCATGCTATCCAATAAGCCTTGCTGGTTACTCACGTAGTACAAATTCTTATGATAATCGCTCGGATCATCGAAATTCCAACCAAAGCTTCGCTGGTTCCTCGGATCAAATCCCTCTACTAAAATCATTACCTTTTCAAATTGCAACCAGCCATTTTCACCGTCGTGGCAACCACTGTATACTGCCATTCTTCCACCAGCATTACTGTACTCGTTATCAATGGTCCAAATCACATCAGGAATTGCCAATTCCGCATCATTCTTTAATATCGGTTTAGGGTGAATCTCTATTTCAGCAGCACTGTACTTCCACTCGTCTCCAAATCGACATTGAAATTTCACCGTCTTTATTCCGGGCTTTCCCCACTGAACCAATATCTCTTCTTCGATCGCGTATTCTTGAAAGCCCTCTTGATTTCCAAAATCTATGCGTACCTCATCTGGGATTCGATCCATATTTCCTAGCACACTTTCCGCCGTCCAAACAAATCGATGTTCCAAGCCCATTAGTTTTTGTTGTATAATAGAAGCCGCAAACAATTCTTTGTATTCCCAATAAGGGAACATCGGATTTCCTACGCGTTTAAATCGGCCATTTTCCTTTTCTACCCAACCTTCCGATAATGCTTCACGTCCAATACGCTGGCACTTAAAATCCAAAATGCCGATGGGTTTTATATTTTCTTCCTGATTTCGCAAAAGTTGCTTGAGTTTAGCCAAGGACAATGCAGCCTCCTCTTCAATATTCGAGCGATCGTATTGATGATACAATTGCTGCCAGTCTCCCACTTTTTGCACAGGATCATTTTCTGTTCCAGCAAAATTCCATTGATCTACATACTGCGCCGATTTATCGTACAAAACACCCGTATGAATATCTGCTAAATCCAATTGCCCAAATCGATGTTCAAAAGAGGCATTTACGGCCGTTGAAGGTTCTGCCACATCCGCAGGAAAATCGGGATAGCCTTGTGCAGCTAATTGATAATTAATAAAAGTCAAAGCCAAAAGCAGCAAAAACAAGCCGCTGCAATGTCGCTTCGATTGGTATTTAAAGTTTTCCATTTAATTAAAATTTATTGATGACGGAGTCTTGCTCCGAATATTTTATTCTCTTTTATTATTTCACAATAGGGCTAGAGGAATCCTGTCAATTCCTCTGCCCAATGTGTAAATACACAGATCTATGGTGACAGCAATCTAAAAGTTGCCGATCGTTGTTCTGACCAAACCTGAAAAAGCAAAATGCCTGGAGGCCAATTCTTTGCCAAGAATTCATGCTTACGACTCGCATCTAATCTACCGGATTGAATGACTTGACCATTCAGATTAACGAGTTGGTAATAGCCCCCAGGCCAGTGCTCACAAACTATCTCTAATACAAAATCATTTATTCCTTTTCGAACAGAAAAACAGGGATCATTGGCAAAATCAGCTTGCCATTCTGGAGCATGAAATATTGCTGCGTCCGAATTTTCCGTGCTATTATTCTTTCCTATTTCGGTTTCAAAGTATGCAGGAAAACCTGGCGGAATGTCTACAGTGGTATTACCATTCAAACACTGATAGGTATCAGCCTTTGTTCGCAAAATCAATTGGGAAGGATCAACCGAGAGCGGAAGAGCTTGAGGCTTTGAGGTACAAGTATTCCAACTCATCCCTCCATTATGGCTAAATTCGTAATCCGACACATGGTCAAATCGCCCAAAGCCCTCAACCCACTCCCAGTCGATGTTTCCCAAATCACTACTCACTATTTTCGGTGCTTCTGGAATGGGCTCTGTTGGCAAAGCAGAAACCGACCATTGCACCATTGATTTTTCATTGCTGGAAAGATAAATTTGCGACGGCAGCGTAGAACCTTCATTAATGAAGACATCTATTTGTCCTAGCGAATTCGCTGCCGCCGCAAGAGGATCAATGTTATTATTTTCTGCTTGCTTCCCGAGAAAATCGGCATCTTTTACCAGCAGCCGCACGGGAGTATCAAAAGGCCTTGCCAAATAAATTTTTCTGGAAGCTTCCCCGTATGACCCAATCATAGTGGCGTCTTCCGCGCCAAACCAAATGGCTTGCTCTTCGTCCATTTCGATTTCATCCTTTTTCCAAACCCGCTTTCCTAAATATTCTCCTCCACCAGTTTCTAGCTCAATAAAAACATCTGGTGTTCCATTAAAGAAGCCATCTGTATCTTCTAAAACAGTTACCGATTCCAATTCCACTACATGTGTGTAATAGGGATTGTAGATATATTCGTGCGAAAAAGGCAAGCCTAAATCCTCTACGGGAAAAAGCCTGGCAAAGGCATGCGCAGGATCACTAAAAGCCACTCCTGCTCCCTTAGAACTGTTGTTCCAATTCCAAGGGGCATTGGCATGTCGATTATCGGTAACATAATCGTCGCCTCCAAAAGCCCCGAAGGATGTAAAAAAATTAGCCTCTGTTTCCCCTATACTCCATCGACGATACCAAAGCTCATTGATACTGCGCAACTCGTAGGGACAGTCTATTTCCCAAGGGCCGTCCGCATTAAAAATGACATTAGTATCTGGCATTTCTCCATTTTCTGCCACATGATAAACCACCCCATAGTCGCCCGCATCTGCAGATCCGTCATGCCCCTCGATGCCATGTCCATGTGCTCCAAAATCCCCTAGGTCAGTATAAAAATTACCGTTGGAGGAGATAAAAATCTCTGGTCGTCCCGTATCATCTAAGGTTAATGATCGATACAACCAAACGGGATCATTCTCGAAAATCAATTCTGGAAAATGCGAATATCGAAGGAGATCTTGATGCTTGATGGTTGTCATTGCATTTAACTCCCCAAAAGGTTCGGCTGCTTTGCGAACACAAAGACTAATGCCCTCAAAATCATTTTCATGGCGGTCATTCTCCCAACCAGAGGCATCTCGAGGATGATAAAAATGATACCCAATAAAATAATGACTGTTCGTTTCTTGAACGGAATAGTATGCTACAGCTTTTAATGGGAATAAATGGGTGTGCTCCCAATTATTGTAAACATTCCAATCACCGTCAAAATTGACCGCCGTGATCATGTCTTCTTTTATTCCGAAGTCATACCAAGTTCCAGGCTTTGCCCGCAAATCTTGATAAACGGTAGGCGCCCAATGCATCGCCAAGGCCCTATAATTCGTGTGTGGATGACACCAAGCATTAAAAGCAGAAAAATTGGCACCCTCCTCAACATCAACACCAGGTTCGAGTAAAACGCAATTGCCAGCAGTGAGCTCAATCTCACTGTCGCTGCCGAACCAGAAATTACTTACACGCAATTCTGATTCGGCCTGATACGACACATTTCCATCCAAACTTCCTTCCGTCAACCATAAATCTGGCAAACATTGCCCGCTGCTGGTCGACCCCTGAAAGAGAACTGAGCCTAAAACAATAAGAACTTGAAACACCTTCATTTTTCTGCATTTATTTAAAAGCCGAAGCTTTCACTGTATAAATGCCGAATGAATAAAAGGTAAATATGGAGAGGAGAAATTTATTCCAATAAATGAAATAAATAAAACACAACTATCTACAAATCAATATATTGGAAAGTAAATATTATTTCAAAATTCGAAAAGATTGAATGGGAATTCATTCAAAAAAACTGCCTTTAATTGAATTGCAACAGTGATTTCTTCTTTAAATAAAGGAACCCAGACCCTAGGCCAAAGGATGTCAATCAATAAAACCTAAAGGCCGACAAACTCAGTCCTTGACAAAACGATTAAGGCCAATAACTTGCCCCTTTTTATTAATCATTTTAAAGAAATAAAAACCTTTTGGATAATGGTCTATTGCAATATTCAAGGAAGAGGAGCCTCGATCAATTTTACCATTCGTCATGAGTTGTTTACCCGTTTGATCATGGATTAAATAATAAGCTGCATCCGTGCCCGAAGACCAATCGAGTCTAATGCCTTCACTCGCTGGATTGGGGTAGAGATTAATTTCCATGGAATTTACAGTCTCTAGACCAACACTTAATAAATGCGACTGATCAATCACCTCATCTCCCATTACCCACATGTACAAGCCGCAATTTTCGGGATCCAAACATCCGTTTTGATCCAACTTCAGGAGAAAGGAACGTGGGTCTTCTGGCAGGCTACCTTCGGCTGAAAAATTACCCGTCATTGCGAAACCATTATCCCAAGGAACATAAGCCATGTCTTTCACAGCTACGTCGGCATCAAACACGTGATAATAGCGCTCCCAAATGATCTCACCCGTTTGATTGTATTTGCTAATTAATATTGGTAAATCGTCGATATTGGTGGCACCTTGCATTTCATCTTGTATCTCCAGCGAAGTTTCATTTCCATAACTCCAACTTACATAGTTGTCATCAGGGAGTCTTGTTATATTTTCCGTTCGTTTGTACTCACCTCCTCCTAAGGCATTGACACTAATCGTGTCTCCGTCGAGAGAAAATTCACGCAGCTGAATGTAAAAATCACCAAGGTCTGAATTGTGAAACTCAGAAAGAAATAGTAAATCTCCATTGGGGCTCACTTCTAAACTTGCAGCTGATTGGACAATAGGTGACCAACCTATGGGTACATGAGAAAACTCCCACTCCTTATTGCCTAGACTATCCGTTTTCACCAAATATCCTTCAAGTCTCGTACTAAAGAATTCAGGATCTGTATAACATGCTAGTGCAAAGCCGCCATCGGGAGTGTCTTTTATCCACAAAGCTTCATCCTTATACAAATGGCCCGAATCATAAGTTTGTTTCCAAATTTCATTACCGAGAGCATCCACTTTCATGAGGAAAGCATCTACATTGTCGTAAGTGATAAGATCAATATCATTTCTTGTTTCACCTGCAATCAAAAGGCTCCCATCTT
>CALFBW010000186.1 GCA_937951415.1 uncultured Chitinophagales bacterium
ATCTAGGGTTAGCGGCCAATGGAGGAGCTAATACAGGTATCGTAGCACTATTTGATCCCCTAAGTCAATTTTTTAAGGGGCAGCCTGCTTCGCAATGGTTTGTCTATGGCACCCTCTATACGGTAGCCATCTTGATCTTTGGGTTTAAATTCATTTTGAAATACCTCCACAATAAGTATCAACTTATCAGGACAGTTTCAGTGATGCTATCGCAACTTCTCTTTGCTTTCTTGATTCCTGAAATCATGGAAGGTCTACACCAAGATCAGGCTTATTTTGGCAAGGATCTAAAAAATGTATGGCCATTAGATTATGATTTTTTTCATAGCTGGCACTTAGACAATATGAAGGGAAGTGGTTCCTTAGGGATGTTTTTTTTAGTTTGGGGTATTTTGATGGTTGTTGTAGTGACACCTGTACTTACTTATTTTTATGGCAAAAGATGGTACTGCTCTTGGGTTTGCGGTTGTGGAGGATTAGCAGAAACTGCTGGAGATCCATTCCGTCAACAATCTGATAAATCCCTAGGAGCATGGAAAGTGGAACGCTACCTCATTCACGGTGTGATGGTTTTCGCGGTGCTCATGACAGGCTTGGTTTTATATACCTACTTTACAGGAAACTCCACCATCTTGGGAATGAATAGCTTTTCGGTTCGGGAGTCCTACGGGTTTCTCATCGGTGCTGGTTTTTCAGGAGTCGTAGGAACGGGCTTTTACCCATTAATGGGGAATCGCGTTTGGTGCCGCTTTGGTTGTCCATTGGCTGGCTATTTAGGTTTGGTGCAACGTTTCAAGTCGCGCTTTAGAATCACCACCAACGGTGCGCAATGCATCTCCTGTGGAAACTGTTCTACCTACTGTGAAATGGGTATCGATGTTCGATATTATGCACAGCGAGGACAAGATATCGTTCGGTCTTCTTGTGTAGGCTGTGGTGTTTGCTCGGCTGTATGTCCACGAGGTGTGCTGAAGTTGGAAAACGGCCCAGATGACAGTCGCAAAATCTTCGAATTGAAAGACGGTGGTATTAAGGTGAATGTATAAAAGCCCATCGTCTTATCTACTCATTTGTAAGGCTTCCCTGCGCGCATAGGGAACTTTTGCTAGTTACGACCGATTGATTCATTGAGTGATGAATTTCTTAGAGTATAAAACAGCTTGGGCAAAAAAGCTTCCTCCTTATGGTGCTTTTGATGATTATGTGATCCTAGAAGTTGCTTCCAGTAAGGAACGCTTTCTAATGCGTCCTGCGGAATTCGATTTTTTAGCGCGGCAACTTCACATGAATTGTTGGGAGAAGAAAAAGTCGAAGTACATCCAGATGCTACGGGAATGGAATGAATGTACTGGATTTGCCGATTTGGAAGAAAGGCCTTCCCCGCTTTTCGATCTTGCTGACACGATCGAAGCTTTGAAGCTGCTCGAAGGCTGCACCCAACTTGAATATTCGAAAATGGCAGATAGGGATCTCCATGAATTTGTCGTATTTCTGGAAAGAAATCAGGAATTTCAAATAGTCATCCGAATGGAGTAAAACAGGGATATTCTGAACAGCCTGCTTAGCTATTTGTATAATACAGGGAACAATCTTTAGACCCTGTTTCAGGCAGGTTTTATTTCAATATTTCCCATGTGATTTGTATCTTTCCGCCTAACTACATTTGAAAAGAACCGCCAGCGGCTTTTCTTACCATTAGTGACTCCAATTAAGACAAACAATTCAAATAAATTACTAAGCAATGAGAATGAACTTTACACGCTTATTTGTTGCCTTGCTGATGCTGTCTACAGCTTCGCTGAGTGCGCAAATCAGTATCACGGCAGACAACATGCCGAACATTACTACTGCACAGGAATCTTGCACGGTGGGAGCGCCGGCAGACTTCAACTTGGGAGCGCCTTCAATGGAGCCTCAATCATGGGATTTGACTGGATTAGCCGATACGGGTTTAGCCAACATCGCTTTTATTCCTGTCGAAGGTACCGATGCAGATGACATTTTTGTGGACTCAGAGTTTGCACGAAATAGCCCATTGAGCTCGCTTTTGGGAATTGATATTACGCAAATCCTTCCGTTAGAGTTAGACAATGCCACAGCATACTACTCTACAGGAGCTGACGGAGAAGTATTGATTGATGGGGTAAGTACGCCAGATGTTTATATCTCAGCATTGGACATCACCATCCCATTGGCTGTTTTGCCAGCTGATCCAGCTTACGAGTTTTGGGCTCCAGGGGAATTTGGCGATTCTTACAACAAAGTAGGACAGTTCTTATTGACGACTCCAGTGCCAGACAACTTACCACTGCCTCCAGGAAACTTGGTGGTAGCATTCGTTGACTTCAGCACAGATGTAGCTGTTGATGCTTACGGTGACATGACTTTGCCAGGTGGTGCAAACTTGGACGTTCTTCGATACAATGAAGTAAGTACGGTTTCAGCTTTGGTAAACATTGGTACACCTAACGGTGATGGTACTTTTAATTTCTTGTTCCCAGAAGCACTGGTTGATACTACCGTAGTTACAACCACAGATCGTTACTACAGTGATCAAGAAGATTACCCAATTGCTACGATTAACACTTCTGTTTTCGATGGTGAAGTAGTAGTTAACTCTATCGAGTACTTAAAACTATGTGCTCCGGATGTGATCGAGTTAACAGTTACTTCTGACCCGCAAGAGCTAGATTGTGAAACGAATTGTTTGAACATCCTATTGGATGTAACAGGTACAGATTCAGAAGTTTCTTTCAGTTCAGTACCTCCACTCGATATCATTAATGGTGCAGCATTGGTTTGTCCAACGGAATCAACGAGCTATACAATTACTGCAACTTCTGAAAATGACTGTGGAGTGAGTACTGATAACTTGATTTTTGATGTGATTGTACCAGAGTGCAACGACACAATTTGTGAAGCGAATGCAGGAGCTTTGGCTGCTACTGAAGCCTTTGCTTGTGGTGGGGCAGTTACGCTTTCAAGTACGGGAGCTAATGAAGAGTATGCTTTGATCTACATCATGACCGATACAGATCTGAACATCATGGATTTGAATACTTCTGGAGATTTCTCTGGATTGGCGATGGGTGATTACCTACCACATTGCTTAAGTATAAAAGTAGAAGACGTACCTGCTGATCCAGGAGCACTAGTTGGAGCTAACGCAGCAGATGTTTTAGCTACCCTTGATTGTTTTGATTTGTTCACAGGCGATGCAATCGTTTCTTTAAATCCAATCGCTATTAATGTAGAATACGATTGTGATGAAGATGCTGGTACTTATACTTTAACAGTAAGCTTCACAGGTGGTTTGCCAGCTTATGACAATGCACAACTTTATACATTGACGGGTTTCTCTTTGGGAGGAACACAAGCTATTGGTGAGCAAACTGTTTTGGAATTTGCAGAAAACGATGCCTATGAAATTGCAGCAAGTGATGATTCTGGATGTGCTTCAGCAGTTGATGCAGATACGCCAGAGCCTTGTACTAAAACAGCTATTGAGTTACTTTCTTTCAATGGAAGAACAGATGGAGCTAACAACCTTCTAATGTGGGAAACTGCAACAGAAGAAAACAATGCACGTTTCGAAATTCACCGTTCAGTAGACGGAACAGATTTTGAATTGGTAGGTACACAAGAAGGCGCTGGAAACAGCACAATTCAGCATGCTTACACATTTATTGACGCAGAAGTAAAAATGACTTACTACTATCAATTGGTGAGCGTTTCATTTGATGGAGAAACACAGAAGTCTAATGTGATTTCTGTTGAGCGCAAAGGAGACTTTGTGGTAAATGATGTTTACCCTAACCCTGTAAGTTCCATCTTGAATATTGATATCGCTTCTTTGGTGGATGGTGCAGCAACAGTTTCTATCCATTCAATTGGAGGAGCTTTGGTTAGTACGCAGCAAATCGAATTGCGTGAAGGTGTTCAAACTTATCCTTTGGATGTTACTTCTCTAGCGGGAGGTGTTTACTTGCTAAGATTGACAGATGGTGCAGCAGTGTTCCACCAGAAGATTACAGTGAAGTAAATCTAAACTTTAGATACAGTAGCCCCGAGTTTCCATGGAAGCTCGGGGCTTTTTTGATCCTAGAAGCTAATTCGATGATCTGCAAAGCGAAAGAACAAGGCATTTTTGAGCTAACCAACTGATACTATCAACAAATGCCATTCGTCGCCAATGCATTTTATTTTGCTAATAAATGCAGACTGCCTTTTGCTTGCTACAGTTACAGAACAGAACTGTTTGAAGACTTAAATCCGTAAATGTCGCTGCCTTGCCATCTGTGGGAGAGGAAAACGATAACTTTGTGATCCCTTTTGAAATCAAGACTTTGCCTGATCAAACCAATATTTACGTAATCATTCCAGCCTTCAACGAAGAGGAATCTATTGGCTTAGTCTTAGGAGAAATGCCGTGGGAGATATTGACAGAAGTGATTGTAGTGAGCAATGGCTCCACAGATCAAACAGAAGAAGTGGCGGAAGCAGCAGGAGCAGTAGTGCTACAGGAGCCGCAAAAAGGTTACGGGAAAGCTTGCTTGAAGGGACTAGAATACTTGGCGACTAAGGAAGGAAAGGACATTCCAGATGTAGTGGTTTTTATCGATGGTGATTACTCAGACTATCCCCAAGAAATGAAAATGCTTTGCGCCCCAATCTTAAATGGAGAAGCGGAGATGGTGATTGGTTCTAGAGCTACAGGCGAAAGGGAAAAGGGATCGATGATGCCGCAGCAAATTTTTGGAAACTGGCTAGCTACTTCAATGATTCGTTGGATGTATGGCGTAAACTATACAGATCTTGGCCCATTTAGGGCGATTAAATACAGTGCTTTACGAGAGATTGCAATGATAGATGAGAACTTCGGATGGACGGTGGAAATGCAAGTCAAAGCGGCAAAGAAAGGCATTCCTTTTAAAGAACTGCCCGTTCGATATAGAAAGAGAGTGGGTGTATCTAAAGTAACTGGTACTATCTATGGAACAGTCATGGCAGGGTACAAGATTATTTATACAATTCTAAAATACAGATAGTATCAGCGACCTATGCTCGAAATCTTTGTAATAGTATTTTATGTGATCCTACTAGTAACAATAATGATTTATTGTTTCCTAGAGCTGGGTTTAGCATGGTCGTACCTGAGAGCAAAAGGTAAAGCACCAGAGGAAAAGACTTTTCCTGCTCATTGGAAGGAAGAAGATTATCCGATGGTAACTGTGCAGCTTCCCGTCTTCAACGAAATGTACGTGATGCAGCGCTTGATCGATAATGTAGCGGCATTCGAGTATCCAAAAAGTCGCCTTCAAATTCAAGTGCTGGACGACAGTACCGATGAAACCATCGAAATCTCAAGGGCGAAAGTTGAGGAATACAAAGCCAAAGGTTTTGATATTAGCTTACATCATCGAGTAGACAGAAAGGGCTTCAAAGCAGGCGCTTTGCAAGAAGGAATGGCAACTTGTAAAGGAGAGTTTATTGCCATTTTCGATGCAGACTTTATGCCTGATCCGCAATTTTTGATGCGCACCATTCCCTATTTTGAAGATGAGAAGATTGGCGTAGTGCAAAGTCGATGGCAACACATCAATGAAAACTACTCTTTGCTAACAAGAGTGCAAGCGTTCTTTTTAGATGCCCACTTTACCGTAGAGCAACGCGGACGAAACGTGAATGGCTACTTCATTAATTTTAATGGAACTGCCGGAGTATGGCGAAAGGAAACCATTGAAGATGCTGGTGGCTGGCAAGCCGATACATTAACGGAAGATCTAGATCTCAGTTACAGAGCACAATTAAAGGGATGGAAATTCTTCTACCGAGAAGAACTATTGTCTCCAGCTGAATTGCCTGCCGATATGCAGTCTTTTAAATCGCAGCAATTCCGATGGATCAAAGGAGGAGCAGAAACCGCCAGAAAGTTGCTGCCAAAAGTGCTGCGATCAAAGTTTCCATTCTCCGTTAAGCTCAACGCTTTCACCCATTTATTAAGCAGTAGTGTTTATGTGCTCATTTTTCTCTTAGTTACGGTTAGTATCCCTTTGCTCTTTGTAAAGAATACTTATTTTACAACACCTTACATTCATTACGGAGCTCCATTTATTTTGACTACCGTAGCAGTAGCGATAATGTATTTTATTTCTTCTGGTTCACAAGTATATAAGTTAAAGGGATTCTTGAATTATTTATTCATGTTGCCTTTGTTTCTGATTGTTACGATGGGTTTGTCCTTGCACAACGCCATTGCTGTACTTCGAGGATTCTCTGGAGAAAAAACGCCATTTATTCGCACACCAAAATTTAATCTATTGACCGAAAAGGATCAATGGAAAGCGAAGAAATACGTTTCACATAAATTGGAATTCTTAACGGTAGTAGAGGGTTTTATGGCGCTGTACTTTCTAGCGGGAATAGCCTACGGATTGAAAATCCTTGACTTCAGTTTAATGCCCATTCATTTGATGGCATTCTTAGGATTCTCTACGGTGTTTTATTATTCGGTCAAACAAGCATTCTCTAAATAAAAGAAAACTATGAGGAACTGGAATCTTCCGTTGCTTATAGGATTGTTGGCATCCGTGCCAATGTATATCGCCCTGTGCTATTTTACCGTGCGAACTGATTTCTATCAAGTCCTTTTTCTCTACTTAGGACTCTTCGGACTTTCCTACCTTATTTATCAATGCGCTAATTCTGAGAAGGAAGTAAAGTTGGCAGCCGTGGGAGGAATCCTGTTTCGAGTCTTGATTCTATTCTCGTTTCCCAATTTATCCGATGATATCTATCGATTTTATTGGGATGGTTTGTTGATAATAAATGATATTGCGCCCTTCCAATATTTGCCTTCCGAAATCCTGGCTGCTTTACCCGAAATGGGAAACGCCCAAGGAATTTCACCGAAGCTATTTAGTTCGCTTAACTCGCAAGAATACTACACGATTTACCCGCCAGTCTGCCAGTGGATCTTTGCTACAGCAGCTTCCATCTTTCCACAAAGTATAGGAGGAGCAACAGTAGTCATGAAATTGTTTTTGCTCTTCTTTGAAATTGGAAGCATCTTGGTTTTACATGCACTCTCCAAAGTAATGGATTACGATGCGAAACTCACTTTGCTTTATGCGCTCAATCCACTCGTAATCGTAGAATTGGTCGGCAATGTACACTTCGAGTCAGCCATGATTTTTTTCCTCCTCACAGGCATTTATCTTTTATTAAAAAATAAATGGAAGCTCTCAGCTTTGGCTATAGCATTTTCCATTTGCTCTAAGCTTTTGCCTCTGATGCTTTTGCCGTTTTTCATCCGCCGTTTGGGTTGGAAGAAATCCTTGATGTATTTCAGTATCGTGGGCATAGCAACTCTTCTCATGTTTGCCCCATTTTTAAACGCGAGTATTGTTCAAAACTTCGCTGATAGTATTGGCCTCTACTTTGGAAAATTTGAATTCAATGCCAGTGCTTACCATTTGATCTACAAAGCGGGCGAATGGTTTACTGGCGAACCCTTTTATGCCTTTGCTAGTCGCATTGGAGCCATCACTACTTTCTTATACATACTATTCATGGCTTACCGTGAACCCGATTTAAGCCACGATAGCCTCTTGCGCCAATTGGTAGGCGCGATGGGCATTTATTTTTTGTTTACAAGTACCGTCCATCCTTGGTATTTGGCTACCCTCGTGGCATTAGCTGCTTATTCTTGTTTTAGATTTCCTATGCTCTGGTCGGCATTGATTGTTTTCACTTACGCGACCTACATGCAGCAACCTTACCAGCAAATTTTCTGGATAAACGGTTTAGAGTACATTTTGGTGATTGCCTACTTGTTCTATGAGAACTACCAATACTTGAAGCACACTGCCCTGAGAAAATTGAAGCGAAAGCACCTCGAACAAGAATGTGGTTTGAACGATACACCGGCCAAATCGAAAGCGCCTGTCTGCTCTCAATGCTAAGAAATGCTCTGGGCAAGAAATCTACAAGCTCAGCGCTGTTAAGAGGCATTTATTAACAACAAAGAAATTTATTTGTACATCCTTGTCACACTTTTGAAGGTGCGCGTGTACTTAACTATGTACGATGTTCGAACCATTACAACAAACAATACCTAATAAATAAAAACAAAGAGATGAATACAGGACTTTTGAAATTTTTTGTGGGACTCCTTACTGTGAGTTTTATCTTTTCTTCTTGTGGGAAGGAAAATGTAGATGACACAGACATTGATGAGGACGATGTCACAACAGAAACGATCAGTTGTGATTCTTTACAGGTAGAATTGAACTGGGATGAAATGGCAACCTTGATTGCTGTTGCCAGTGGAGGAAATGAGCCATATGCTTTTATGTGGTCAAATGAAGAAGCGACCGATGAAATTACCGTGGCTGAAGATGGAACTTATTCAGTGACGGTAACAGATGCCGAAGGATGTACACGAGTAGCCAGCATTGAAGTGGAGCAGCAGCAAGAAGGTTGCGACAGCATTAGCCTCGATCTAGTTTATTGGGAAAGCGATGGGGGAATTGAAGCCGCTGCAACAGGAGGAATTGCTCCTTATACCTATACTTGGTCAGATGGAACAACAGGTTCTTGGCTAGCAATTTCGGAGAGTGGTAGCTATTCAGTGGTAGCAACAGATGCAAATGGTTGTGTACTTACCAACGAAATCGAAGTGGCAGTAACAGTAACGGATCCTTGCGCAGACGGAATGGACCTAGTGCTTACTTATTTTGAAAGTGATGGGGCAATTGTGGCGGATATTGCTGGCGGAACAGCTCCTTATACGTACACTTGGTCCAATGGCAGTACCACTGAATGGATTGATGTAAATGCTTCAGGTGTCTATACTTTGACTGTAGTCGATAGCGAAGGTTGCACGAGTACACAAGAAATTGAAGTAAACATTGACCTAGAGCCTTGCTTGGAAGAGATTGTTATTTACTTGGAATGGTATGAAAGTGATATGGTAGTAGGTGCTGAAGTAGAAGGCGGAGCTCCTCCGTATTCTTTTGTGTGGTCTGATGGAAGTACAGGTGAGTGGATTACTGCGATGGCAGGCGGAACTTATACAGTATCAGTTACGGATGCCAATGGCTGTTTTGCTACGGAAGAGATTGAAGTGGGTGTATCAGATCCATGTGCTAATCTATCCTTGAGCATTCAATCAAGCAACGGAACGGCCACCGCTAACGCCTCAGGTGGAACGGCTCCGTATACTTACCAGTGGACAAATGGTGTAGAAGGCAACACGCTAACAGTAGACGAAGCTGGAGTTTATCAGCTTATTGTAGTAGATGCGAATGGCTGTAGCGCTACTGAGGAAGTTTATATTGAAGTAGATGGCGGACAAGAATGTACAGGAATACTTACATTGAACGCCAATTCAGATGTAACAATCAATGTTTCGACCGATGCAGTAGCTTATTTGTTTACGGGCGATTGCGTAGAGGGTTTCTTTAGCTACGATCACAATTACATGATTGTTGGTGCTGATTATGACTTCTTCGGACAAGAGCCGAACATGTATGTAGTATCGGATGGTTTTCCTGGTATTACTCTAGGAAGCAATGGAATTCCTCAAAGTGGAGACGTTTTGGGCCACTTCGCAGAAGGTGTTTTTGAATCTTTATACCTCGCTTCTGAGAATCCATGGACAAGTTATGTTGCAGATAATATTGTAATAACTATCGATGAAGCGGGTAACCAAGAAGGTCAATACATTTCGGGAACAGTTTCGGGAACCATTGTTGCCCAGAACGATTCCAACGATACGGCTACAATTACAGGTGCTTTCTGTGTGCCGATTGTTAGTGTTTGTGACTAATAATTAGCTGACAAATGATAATGCCCAACAAGTGTTTTGCTGCTTGTTGGGCATAAATCATTTAATATTATCAACAGCAAATCCCTTGCATGCAAATTTCTGCTGAACTCATACGAGCCTGTAAAAAAGGAGAGTCTCGCGCTCAGAAGGAATTGTATGTCTTGTTGCTTCCCTATTTGCGTGCGGTGGCTCGTCGATATCTTTTCCAGGAAACTCAGTTAAGAGATGTTTTGCAAGATGCTTTTGTTAAGATATTTAAAAGCATAAAAAGCTACGATTCCACCAAGGGTGAATTCCGCAAGTGGGCAGTGATGATCACCATAAATACCAGTCACAATGCCAATCGAAAAGCAGGGAAAATGCAACAAGAAGAATTTATTATTAGCAAACATGATCAAGCCATGAATCCAGAGGTTTTTGAGAAAATGAGCAAAGACGACCTCTTGGCTATTTTATCAAAAATGCCGACAGATTTATCGGTAGTTTTTCAAATGTTTTGTATTGATGGATTTGATCACGATGGTATTTCAGAGGTTTTGCAAATAAAGACAGTCCTTTCACGGAAGAGACTGTCTAGGGCGCGAAAATGGTTGAAGGAATATTTTGTAATAAATAAGGACGATCAAAGCGATCTCTTAACTCCAATTCAGTACGGATGAAAGATTTAGAAAACGAATACAAGAGACGATTTTCTGAAGAAACTCTAGCCAACGACGATTTCGATGTCGACGGACTGTGGGAAGATATCTCTAGTGAATTACACGAAGGGGATAAAGCACCCTTTGGTTATATCTGGAAATCAGGATTATTGCTGCTAGTACTTTTGCTTGGGTCGGGATTGATGTATCAATGGTATACTGCAAATCAGAAGGAAGTGCAAAATTCAAAAGTAGCTGCTGTTGAGAATGTTAATGAAACCAATTCAGATTCAAGTTTGGAATCAGAGATTGCTGAAAAATTAGAGATCGAAGAAATAAAGACAGAGGATAAATTGCTCCAAAATAGCAAGATAATAAGCACCTCTTCTTCAGAAGTGGCTAATAAAAAATTAAGCAAAGAGAGAAATGAAAATCATAATTATGAACAGAAAAAAGATCAAGTAATAAATGCGTCGAAACAGAGGGAGACTCCGAATACTTACGAAGATAATTCGACAGTGGATTTAGATCAAGGAAGTGGTTCACTACCTGAAAGCAATTTTGACTTGCCAGCATTTGAAACAGCTCTAGACGAAAATGTGAAGGACGCTAATATTTCTTCAGATCCAAGAGCAGGAAATGATTCTGCTAAGGGGAAGTCCAATGTTCGAGATTCAGAGGTAAT